>JAYRIO010000030.1:0-8071 GCA_041906745.1 Patescibacteria group bacterium | reverse complement strand
GCTTCTCCCCAATCCGCGCCTTGGTCCGCACCGAAACCGCTTGATACAACTACACTAGATAGTGAAAGGGGACCTTAAGTCATTGGAGACGAACGGACAGGTGAAGACAGCGTATATCTGCGGGGCGCTGACAGACATACAGCTTTCTTTTGCAGAACTCACGAAAGCCATCAACATCCCAGGGAATATTTTTGTTCTCAAAGAGAGCATTATCCGCCATCAGCGTGAGAAAACGGAGTCGGTGAAGCAATTCTACGATGAGCTGGCTCGGGCCTGGCAGCGACGGATGGGTATTCCAGCCTTCGTGCCACACCACCACTACGATCCGATCCGGAATGCTGCAGCATCGCCGCAAGAAGTGTACGCTTTTGAACGTGAGCAGATAGTCGAACGGACATCGGTGCTTGTGGTCGCTGCCGACGATCCTTCGTGGGGCGGCGGGATTGAAGTCGGGTGGGCTGATTGCCACCATATCCCAATCATCCTGCTGCGATCGAAGCCGGTATCGCGATTACTGCGAGGCAGTCCGATGATCCGTGAAGAAGTCCTGTATGGGACACGGGAAGAGGCGATCAAGCTGTTTGAGCAGGCACTGGCTCGTTTGATACCGGTCAAGGCGTGAATGGTGTAGGTTGCCGTAGCCAGGAGCCCTTCGGGGCTCTTTCTCTTTTCAGGTGGCCACCGGTGTGACACCATATATTCATTATGGAAGCTTCACCTACGCCCGTCCGCGTTCGCTTCGCCCCCTCACCGACTGGGGAGCTGCACTTAGGCGGCGCGCGGACCGCGCTCTACGACTACTTATTCGCGAAGCAGGCGGGCGGCACGCTGGTGCTGCGGATCGAGGACACCGACCAAAAGCGTTATGTTGCGGGCAGTATGGATCGGTTCATGGAGGATCTGGCCTGGCTCGGGATCGAGATCGACGAAGGGCCGGAGCAGGGCGGGCCGTACGCGCCGTACATCCAGTCCCAGCGCTCGGAGCGCCACCGCGAGATTGCTCACGACCTTGTCGCACGCGGCGCGGCCTACTACGAGTTCGGCGGCACTGCCGAGGGGGGCGCGCGCGCCGACGAAGAATACCGGGCTGGCCGTACGGCGTACCGGGGCAGTGCACGTGACGCCGATCCTGCCGCCACCAAGGAACGGATCACGTCCGGCGAGTCCTTCGTCGTCCGGTTGAAAGTGCCGATCACCGGCTCGATCGCCGTCAACGATCTGGTCCGAGGCGAGGTCTCGTTCGATCTGGCCTCGGTCGACGACGCCGTCTTGCTCAAATCCGACGGTATGGCCACGTACCACCTGGCAGCGATGGTTGACGACCACGATATGGCGATCACGCACATCCTCCGCTCGGAAGAGTGGCTGCCCAGCACGCCGAAGCACCTGCTGCTGTTCCAGGCGATGGGCTGGGATGCGCCGCAGTTCGCCCACCTTCCGTTGCTGCTGGCCGATGACCGGAAGAAATTGAGTAAGCGCCTGCACGGCGCCTCGGTGTGGATCCGCACCTACCGCGACGAGGGCTATCTGCCGGCCGCGCTCGTCAACTACCTCGCGTTGCTCGGCTGGAATCCGGGCGGCAATGACGAGCTGTTCGACCTGGCAGGCCTGGTCGAACGCTTCTCCCTTGAACGCGTCCACAAAGCCGGTGCGGCCGTCGACGCCATGAAGCTGGATGCCTTCCAGCGCCATTACGTCCAAGCCCTCCCCGTGCATGAGCTTGCCGCCGCCGTGCGTCCGTTCGCGCCGGACGGCATCGACGACGCGCTGCTTGGGCGGTTGGCCGCGGTAGTCCAAGGACGCCTCGGCAAGCTGTCCGAATTTTCCCAGCAGATCAGCTACTTCCTTGCCCTTCCCGCCTTCGAACCGTCGCTGCTCGTCTTCAAGAAGTCCACTGCCGAAGCGACCGCGCGTGGCTTGGCCGCGGCGCTCGAACGGCTGCGCGCGGCAGACGACGCGCTGTGGCACGAAGAATCGCGCCTGGCCGAGTTGCTTGACCAGGTCGTGTCGGACCACGGGCTCACGAACGGGGACGTCTTCTGGCCTGTCCGGGTCGCCTTGACCGGCCAGGAACGGAGTCCGTCGCCGGCCGAGTGCCTGTGGGTGCTCGGCAAGGATGAAAGCACCGCCCGCCTGGCCCGCGCGTCGGCGGCGCTCGGTGCCGCATGATCGAACGCCTCAAGCGATTCGCGTCGAGGGAAAACTCGCTCATCGGGGCGACCACGATCCTGGTGGCCACCTCGTTCCTGTCGAACATTCTGGGCATGCTCCGCGACCGGTTCCTGGCCCAGAAGATCGCCACTGACGCGCTCGACACCTACTTCGCCGCGTTCCGCGTGCCGGATTTCCTGTTCAATTTCCTGATCCTGGGCACGGTCAGCGCGGCCTTCATCCCCGTGTTCGTCCAGTACCGCGCCAAGAGCGAGCAGTCGGCCTGGGAAGTCGCCTCGGTCATGATCACGCTGTCGGTGCTGGTGCTGCTATGCCTATCTGTCGTATTGGCAGTGTGCATGCCGCTCATCATCCCGGTGGTCGTGCCGGATTTTTCGCCCGACAAGCAGGCGGTCACCGTCGGGCTGGCGCGGATCCTGCTCATCCAGCCGGTCTTCTTCGGCTTGTCCTACCTCTTTTCTGGCGTCTTGAATGCCATGAAGCGGTTCACGGTCTACGCCTTCGCGCCGCTCATCTACACCCTGTCGATCATCGTCGCGACGCTCGGGTTCGCTGACCGCTACGGCGTACATGCGGTCGTTTGGGGCGTGGTCGTCGGCGCGTTCCTGCATATGCTGATCCAGCTCCTGACCGTGCGGCAGCTGGGCGTCAAGCTGGTGCCGGAACTCAACCTGAAACACCCCGCGTTGGGCCGGATCCTGGCCATGATGTGGCCCCGCTCGATCGCGCTCGGCGCGATGCAGACGATGCTCTTGGTGTTCACGGCGATCGGCTCCTCGCTCGGTGCCGGCTCGGTCGCGGTCTACAGTCTCGCCGACAACATCCAAACGATGCCGACCGCCGTCTTCGCCCTGTCGTTCACGACCGCACTGTTCCCCACGATCGCCGAGGCGGCGACGCACAGGCGCCGGGACACGTTGGCGGATCTCGTCTGGCGGGGCGTCCGATACCTGCTCGTGATCATGGTGCCGTCGGGGATCGGGTTGATCCTGATCCGGACGCAGCTCATCCGCTTGATCCTGGGCACCGGCCACTTCGACTGGCAGGCGACCGTGGCGACCGCAGACACGCTCGGCTTCTTCGCGGTCTCGCTGATCGCCCAGAGCATCGTCGTCCACCTGTCCCGCACCTTCTATGCCATGCATGACACGAAAACGCCGACGCTCTTCAATGTGATCGGGTACCTGAGTGCGATCGGCGCCGCGTACATGCTGGCCCCGCGCACCGGCTTGGGATTGGGCGTGCCCGGCTTGGCGCTGGCGTTCACGGTCGGCAGCTTCGTGAACATGGCGCTGCTCAGCTGGAAGATCCGGCAGTCGTTGCCCGAGCTCCGCGCCCAAGAGGCGGGCGTGGAACGGCTCCTGGGACAGGTCTTCCTGGCAAGCGTCGCGCTCTGCCTCGCCGTGCAGGCGGCCAAGTTCGGTGCCGCCCAGCTGGTCGACATGGACCGCTTCTGGGGTGTGTTGGTGCAAACCGTGGCAGCGGTGGCGGCGGGCGCAGGCGCGTACTGGCTGGTGCTGCGCTGGTACAAGGTAGTCGAGCTGAACGAACTTGCCGGTATCGTCGCGGCACGGTTCAGGCTGCGGCCGGCCGAGCGGCAAGCGATGGCCGGGCAGTCCGATGGATCCGACACCGAGTAAGCTCGGACGGCCCCGCCGCCTGACCGACGTGGCTCCGCCCGCGCGGCCAGCCGAGCCGTTCTACGCCGATCTTGACCGGCCACGCGAGCATGGCCGGGGATCGTGCTGCACGTTGTGGAGCTTTTGGTTGCTCTTCGTTACACTGATGGTCCTGGGATGCATCGCCATCCTGTGGCTTCGACGGGGGTAGATATGGCTGTGACACGGCGGTCGTCGGCACTGGCGGCAACGAACCAGACCACCACCAAAGACGACCTGTTTTCGGACCTCGACCGGATGCGCCGAGGCCAGGGTTGTTTGAGCTGCCGCAACCTGGGATGCCTCATGCTGGCCGTGGCGGCCCTTGTGCTCCTGGGCATCCTCGGCATTGTCGCCGAAACCGGCCTCATCCAAATCCCGGTCCTGTCATCCGTGCTCTACGCCACGCCGCCCCAGCCTATCCGCGCGGTCGAGCCGGCCGGTCCGGCCGACGTCGGTTCGTTGCTGAAGTCGAAAGCGGGGGCTACCGAGGGACAGGTCCAGGTCGCGGTCACCGAAGGAGAGCTGACGCAGTTGGTCCGCGAACCCCAGACTGACGGCCAGGTGCCCGTGAAGCAGGCGCAGGTGGCGATCGAGCCACGGTTCATCGAACTCTACGGACTCATGAACATCAACCAAGGCGCGAGCACGACCGTGATCCGTGTCCGCCTGACGCCGGGAACCACTCCGGGCGAGTTCCAGCTCTCGGAAATCTATATCGGGTACGTACGGGTGCCGATCGCGCTTGCCAAGGGCATCGTCGCGCTGCTGACGCACATCACGCCGCCGGACATGCTCTCGGCTGCCAAGTACGGCGTCCAGTCCATCGCCTTGCAGCAAGGCGTGGCAACCGTCAGTCTTGATGCCGCGACGCTCCAGGGAGCACTTACAGACCAGGCAGGGAATCGATAACGTTCTGGGTATTGGTTGGTGCCGGTTGGGCGGCCCCGCTGTTCTTTGGCAGCTCGGCCGCTTCGGCGGCGGGTACGACGGACGACCCCGACTGCTGGATCTCGGCCGAGTAGCTGCGGACCAGTTTCGATCGGACCACTAAACGGTTCAGCGCGGTGCCGACCGGGACGCAGGTCATGAGCGACAGCGTCGGCGTCGGCGTGGGGTCGGTGACCGAGACGTCGCTCGGGCTCACGGTTTTCTTGTCGGTCATCTCGTACAAGTACACGCGGTTTTGGTACTGGATGAACAGCTGGTCGCCCGGCACCAGCTCGCTGATCGTCGCGAAGACCGTTTTGTACTTGCCCTTGTCCCACCAGTAGTAGCTGGAATGGCCGGTGATGAACACGTTGCCGTTCGTATCGTTCGGTACCGAGGTGAAGCCGTAGTGGGCGACGCCCTTTTGCAGGTTGGCGAGCATCGTCGCCTCGTCGGCGCTCGAGTTCCATACCACCGGCACGTGGATATTCAGTTTCGGAATCACCAGCAGGTTCTCGTTGAGGCCGAGGCTGGTACTGGCGAGCTTGGCGGTCGTCTTCGCTGCGGCTGCCGGTGCCGAGGGCTGGTCGGCCGTCGTATCGACCTGCGGCGGCGTGGGCAAGTCGGCAAGGGCGGCGTCGATGGCAGCGCCCGACAGCGAGCTGGCGTCGCTGGTCGTGTCGACGACCTGTACCGGCTTCCCTCTGCTCTGGAAGTGCGTCAGGATGTACGACGCTTTCACGAATAACGAAGGCCCCACGATCACCAGGTAGACCACGACCGCCGCGCCGACAAAGACCGCACCCGTTCGAAGCGAGGCAAGGATCGGATGCTCTGCCCTCGGGGCGGACGTCGCCGTGGTGCTCACTGGGGGCTGGGTCGGCGTGGGCGGATGACTTGCAGGCGGCGTCGGCGGGGGTGTCTGCTGCCCGGTCCAGCTAGGATCGATACCAGCCACGGGTCTACTCGGCGTGCCGCGGACGGTAGCTCAGGATCATCGCGCTTGCCACAAGCCAGGCTGCCAGCAAACCGACGACGAGCGGGTTCTGACCGGTCGATACCAGAGTTTGGGGTTTGGTCGTGACGCCGCTGCTTGCAGTGGTGGTGCCGGCGATCGAGCCGTTCACCAGGATCGGCGTCGCGTGCTGGTTGCTGCTCGTCCCGGACGATACCAGGACGGCTTGGGAGCCGGCCGCCGCGCCGCTGCGGAGCGAGACGGTATAGGTTCCGGCGCTCGTGTACGTGTGCTGCACCTGCGACGGGCCGTGGCTGGCTGTCTGCGTGCTGCCGTCACCGAAGTCCCAGATCAGGTTGTCGAGCGTGCCGGCGTACGAGCCGGTAACGGCAAGCGGCGCCAGGCCGTCGGTCGGATTGACGCTGAAGGTGAGTGACGTCGGCGTCGGCGCGGCTGCCTGCGTGATCGTGAAGGCAGCCTGTTTCGTGGTCGGCTGCGACTGGCCGGCGACCGTATACGTAACGGTGACAGTGTACGCGCCTGCAGGCACCGTAGCGCCGGCATCGTCCTTCTGGTCCCAGTCCCAAGACCGGTTCTGGTCGGTGGCCAACGTGTCGAACGAGGCCTGGGCGGACGGATCAAAGACGCGGGAGCCGTCCGACGCGCGCTTGATGACGAACGGTTTGGCATCGTCCATGCTGACGGCTGCCGGCCCCAGGTTCTGCAAGGTGAAGGCGACCGATTCCTGCGGCGTAAAGCTGCTCTTCGATGTCGTGAAGGTAGTGGTGGCAGTCGGCTGCGATGTTGCCGTGACGGTCTGGGTCGAGGTCTGCCCGTCGCACGTCATCGTCGCGGTATAGGTGCCGGCGGTCTGGTAGGTGTGGCTCAGCGTCTGGACGCCGGCGATCGAGGCATCGGCCGTCCCGTCGCCGAAGGACAACGTGCACACGGCCGGCAGGCTATCGGTGCGGGTAGCGGTCACGGTCAGCGGTGCCTGCCCGGTCTGCGGCGTGATCGAGAACGTGGGTGCGGCGGTCCCGACCGCCTGGTAGTCGACCGAGAACCCTTCGAACGTCGGCGTCGCGCTGCCGTTGCTGGTCATGGTGCAGAGTACGCGGACGAACCGGGTGTTGGCCGGGAGGATCTGCGTCAGGTCGATCGAATCCGGCGCGCTGGCGCTGGCGTTGTACGTGAACGGCTGGGACAGGCTGCCGAACGCGACTCCGTCGACCGATGGCGCGAACCGCACGGTGATGGATGTGCCAGCCGGCAGATCCTTGGTTTTGATGGACTGGAAGCGGAACAGCTGCTGGACCTGCGGGCTGCCCACGTCGAACTGGCAGGTGCCGCTGCTCGCGTAGCCACCAGTGCTCGCGGCCCAGGTGTCTTGGAGCTTCGGCGGCAGAATGACGCCGCCTTGGGCCGAAGTCGTGGCACCTTGTTGTCCGCCGTAGACGATCAGCGTCTTATTGGCCGGATCGTAGCCGATACCGTTGCCGAAGCGGGCGTCGGGCGGATTGGCAATCTGAATGAGCTGCCAGACATTTGTGGCTGGGTCGTAGGACCACAGGTCGTTGCTGGCCGCGAATGTCTGCGACTGGCGCATCGGCGTGCCATTGAACGCATCGGCCGGTGTTACGGTAGTGATGAGGTTGGTGAGACCGCCGAACATCAGAAACTTTTTGGTGTCGGTATCGTACGTAATCCGTGAAAACGCACGTCCGACCGGCTGGTTGGCGCCGATGCGCTGCGACCAGGTTTTCGAGGTGGTATCGAAGGCCCACAGGAACGAGGCCGGCGTGTAGGTGTAGTGGGAGAAGGTCGAGGCGCCTGACTGGCCCAGTCCTCCCAGGCCGAGCGGCAGCTGGCTGCTCTTGCCCGCATCAAAGACCGGGGTCACCGTAAAACCGCCGAAGACCAAGATTTCTTTCTTGACCGGGTCGTAGGCAGCCGACGCGCCGACGCGGGCCTCGGGCCATGGGCCGGTGAACGGAGACGGGTCGTAGCGGTTGTATTGGCCGTCGAACCACTCCACGACCTGCGGATAGCTGGGGACGCAGCTGCCAGTTTCTAGGGCGGTGTAGCAGACGCCGCCCGTATCCAGGGGCACGTTGCTGACAGCACCGGTGGCAAGCGCATCGATCTGACGGAACCCGACCATCGTCCCCGAAACCGGATCAAGGTACATCGCCTCGTTCGAACCGTATCCGGTAAAGCGGGTATTGGCGCCAAGTACCTGGGCGATGCTTCCGTTCTGGTTGAAGACCGAAACATTCGTCGGTGCCTGGATGTTGCCGGTGCCCTGCAAGCCGACCAGCTGGTGCTTCGAGTCAGACCAAAAGATCGAGGTGCCGCT
>JAYRIO010000029.1:0-18441 GCA_041906745.1 Patescibacteria group bacterium | reverse complement strand
ATACCGATGACTTGAAGGCTCGCCGCAACTTCATCTTAGATACCATGGCCGACCTCGGCGACGTCCCCCGCGAGCAGGCCGACGCGGCCAAAACCACCGACATCGCGGTCGTCCCGCAATCCGATTCGATCAAGGCCCCGCACTTCGTCTTCTACGTCCGCGAGCAGCTGGTCGACCAGTTCGGCGAGCAGCGGGTGGAGGAAGGCGGCCTCAAGGTCACGACGACGCTCGACCTCAAGCTGCAGGAGCAGGCCGAAGCCGCCATCGACAAGGGTATGGACAAGGTCCGGTCGCGCGGCGGCAGCAACGCGGCGCTCGTCTCCCTGAATCCCACGAACGGCGAGGTTTTGGCGATGGTCGGATCGGCCAACTACTTCGATACCGAACATGACGGCAACGTGAACGTCACCCTGTCGGAACGGCAGCCGGGATCCAGCTTCAAGCCGATCGTCTACGCCACGGGCTTCAAGGACAAGTACGACCCGGCTACGACGCTCTGGGACGTCCCCACGGATTTCGGCAACTACAAGCCGAACAACTACGACGGCGGCTTCCGGGGCCCGGTGTCCGTGCGGTTCGCGTTATCGAACTCGCTCAACATCCCGGCGGTCAAGATGCTGAGCCTGGTCGGCCTCGATAAGGCGCTCCAAACCGCCCACGACATGGGGATCACCACCCTCAACCAGCCCGACCGGTACGGCCTGGCGCTCGTGCTGGGCGGCGGCGAGGTCCGGCCGCTCGACATGGCGACCGCCTTTTCGGTCTTCGCCGACGGCGGCACCTACCGCCCGCCGGTCAGCATCCTCAAGGTCGAGGCCTCGGACGGCAGCGTCCTGTCGGAACACAAGGAAGGCACTGGTGAGAAGGACGTCCTCGACCCGGCGATCGCCTACGAGATCACCGACATCTTAAGTGACAACGCCGCCCGCTCCGCCGTCTTCGGCCCGCGCTCGGCGCTCTATTTCCCGAAGTACCGCGTCGCTGCCAAGACCGGCACCACCCAGGAGTTCCATGACGCCTGGACGGTCGGCTACACACCCGATATCGCGACGGCGGTCTGGGTTGGCAACAATGACAACCACGCCATGAAGAATGCCGACGGCTCAGTCGTTGCCGCGCCGATCTTCCACACGTTCATGGACAGCGTCTTGGGCACGATCGAGAACCACGAGTTCGTGAAGCCGGACAACCTGAAGACGCTCACGGTCGACCGGATCTCGAACAAGCTGCCCACCGATTCCTCGCCTGACACCGTGGCGGACCTGTTCGCGCCGTGGCAGCAGCCGAAAGACCAGGACGATGTCCACGTGAAGGTCAAGATCAACCGCCTGAACGGCAAGCTTGCCACCAACCTGACCCCGCAAAGCCTGATCGACGAGCATACCTACACCCTGGTCCATTCCGAACGGAAAGACGTGCCGGCATGGGAAAACCCCGTGCTCGACTGGGCAAGGAACAACGGCTACGACCTAAGCCCGCCCCCGACCGAGAACGACGACATGTACACCGACAGCACGATCCCCACGGTCAGTATCCAGTCGCCGAACGACGGCCAGACCGTGAGCGGCACCTTCCAGGTCACCACTAAAGCAACCGCCTCGTTCGGTGTGAAGTCGGTCGTCCTGTCGGTCGACGGCATCACCTACGGGACCACGACCGGCGCGCCGTACTCGTTCACCGTCCGTACCTCGGACTTGGGGGCCGGCGACCATACGCTCGCCGCGACGGTCCACGATACGAACGACGCCACGACCAGTCAGTCGATCCGCGTCCATGTCGACGCCGACACGAAAGCGCCGGACAAGGTGAAGGCCGTCTCGGCCCTGCCCGAAAGCCACGGCGCCTTGCTTTCCTGGACCAACCCGAACGATTCCGATTTGGAGCAGGTGAAAATCTACGTCTCCACGACGAAAGACGCGCTCGGCACGCTCTATCCGACCGAGGTTGCAGTCATGCCTGGTTCGTCGAGCTCGGTCACGCTCAACAGCCTGGCCGGTGGCGTGAAGTACTACCTGACGCTCCACCCGGTGGACTCCTTCGGGAACGAGAACCAGTCGACCGACCAAACGTCGGTGACGACGCTCCCCTAGCCCTTCGCCGACTTGCCCGGGCCGAACAGCCGCGCCAGGACCGAGGCCACGTCCGGCCCGTCCGCGATTGCGAAGCCGAACCGGTCGGCCTCTTTCTTCCGCCGCTCCGCGAACCGCACCCGCCGGATCTCGCCGGTCAAGCCGATCTCGCCCACGAACACCTGTTTCGGGTCAACGGTGACGTTCTTGAGCGAGGACGCGATCGCCACCGCCATCGCCAAGTCGATCGCCGGCTCGGCGGTCTTGAGTCCGCCCACGACATTCAGGAAGACGTCGTGTTCGGACAGCTTCAACCCTGCCCGCCGTTCGAGGACCGCCAACACCAGCTCCAACCGGTTCGTATCCACGCCGATCGCGCGCCGCTTGGCGTAGCCGAACTTGGTCGGCGTGGTGAGCGCCTGGACTTCTAAGAGGAACGGGCGCATGCCTTCGAGGACGCAGGTGAGTACTGACCCGGGCAGCGTCGCGGTCCGTTCCGACAGGAACCGGGCCGATGGGTTAGCGACCGGCTCCAAGCCAGCTTCCTTCATTTGGAAGACGCCGATCTCGTCGGTCGGGCCGAACCGGTTCTTGACCCCGCGGAGCATCCTGAGAACATGGTACCGATCACCTTCCAAGTATAAGACAACGTCCACCAGGTGTTCGAGCGTCCGGGGACCGGCCAGGGTCCCTTCTTTCGTGACGTGGCTCGACAGGATGAGGGTGGTGCCGCGCCGCTTCGCCGCCTCGGTGAGGCGCAGGGCCGAGTCGCGCACCTGCACCAGGCTGCCCGGCGTCGAGGGGATGGCCGGGTCGAAGACCGTTTGGATGGAATCCACGATCGCGAGCCGGGGCGGCGGATCGGCCTCGAGCGAGGCGGTGATTTGGTCCACGTTCGTGAGCGAGGCGACCGTCAGCTGTGCGCTCGCAAGTCCCATCCGCCGCGCCCGGTCAAGGACTTGGTGGGCCGACTCCTCGCCCGACAGGTACTGGACAGCGCCCTGCTTCGCCACGGCGTCGGCGATTGCGAGTAACAGGGTGGACTTGCCGATCCCCGGTTCACCCGCGAGCAGCACCACGCTCCCAGGCACGAAGCCGGCGCCCAGCACCCGGTCGACCTCGGGCATCGAGCTGAACCGCGCCAATGACTGCGGCTGCGCCGCCGCCTCGGCGACCGAGACCGGCGCGACCGCTTCGACCCACGCGCGTCGCCGCGTGGCGTCACCGCCCGCCGCTGGCACGCCCTTGAACTCCTTCAGCGAGTTCCAGGTACCGCAGACCGGGCACTTGCCCGCCCATTGGGCCGACTCGCTCCCGCATTCCGTGCAGACGTAGGTCGCCGCCGTCGCTTTCGCCATGTCCGTATCCTACCATAGCGTCCGTGGGCAGCCGGCCTGGTACACTGGGCTCAATGGAAAAAGGAGGACGATGCGTACGATATGGGTGATGATCGCGCTCACTGCTATCCTGGCCGGCTCAGCCGGCTACACTGCCGCCGGACGACATTACGGGCACGGCCGGCCGCTGTCGTACCACGAGCAGCTCGAGCAAACCGGGCTCACCGACGAGAACGCCATGCTCCTCGGCGACATCCTGCAACCGGTTTTTGGTAACGAGATACGTCTCGTCGGCGTAGCGCAGACGAACCGTTGCGAGACCTTGGATACGGGCTGCAGCGCCTTCGGCCAGGCCATGACCGAGGCCGAACGGGCGGTCGATACGAGCGACGGACCGCGTGAGTCGCTACTTCTCTACAGTACAGACCAGCCAATTACGCAGGCTCAACTCGATGCGATGACCGGGCGGCTCAACACCACACCCTACACGCTGACCTCACCCGCGTCGAGCCCGGTCCAGAGCGGCGTGCAGTCGCTCTTCGGCTTCACGGCCAGCGCCGCGGTCGGCGACACCACGATCCGGATCATTCTGGTACCGAACCAGTAGTACTACGCTATTTCGAGAACCGCTGGCTCACAGACTGCCAGTTGACCAACTGCCACCAAGCGTCGACGTACTCCTTGCGGCGGTTCTGGTACTTGAGGTAGTAGGCGTGTTCCCAGACATCGAGCCCAAGGATCGGGGTGTGGTTGTCCATGTACGGGCTGTTCTGCAACGGCTTCGCGTAGAGCTGGAGTTTCCCCTCGCCGTCTTTCACGAGCCAGGCCCAGCCGCTACCGAAGATGCCCACCGCCAGTTCGGAAAACGTGGCTTTGAAGTCCTCGAGGCTGCCGAAGGATGTAGCCACGGCCTGGATCAGCGCGTCGGACGGCTCCCCACCCTGCCCGGCCGGCGCCATGATCTCCCAGAAGAACGCGTGGTTGGCATGGCCGCCGCCGTGGTTCGTCACCGCCGTGCGGATATCCTCGGGCACGTCCTTGATGCCGCGGAGCAGGTCCTCGATCGGCTTCGCGGCGAGGTCATCGTGCCCCTGGAGCGCCGCGTTCAGCTTGTCGACGTACGCCTGGTGGTGCTTGCTATGGTGCAGCTCCATCGTCTGCGCGTCGATCACGGGTTCGAGCGCCGCGTAGTCGTACGGCAGCTTCGGCAGTTCATGGGCCATGGCAGCTCCTTTCGCCGCGGGTGCTACTCCGATACTACTCCCTCGGCCTGGAATTGGGCAATCGGCTTCAAGTCGTCGATCATGACTTGCACCCGGTCGTGGCCGTTCCACGTATTCAGTTCCAGCGAACCAAGGACCGCCACCGTGGCGCCCGGACCGCAGTCCGACGCCCGCTCACCGCTACCGAACGCGATCCCTTCCAACCCGCCCTCGAACTGCAGCTTCAGGTGTTGTTTCTGCGCTCCGACCTGCCTCGCGGCGGCCACGGCCAACGGTGCGATGACGAAGCGCGGCTTCGGGTTGCCGACGCCGAACGGCGCGAACTGCATGAGCGCCGCGACCAGCTCTTTCGTGGCCGCCGCCGGCTCAAGCACCATGTCGGCGGTCTTCGTGGGGATGAGGTCTGCCTCGGACAACCGCTCACGGGCAAAGTTCGTGAACCGGTCGGTAAAGGCGGGCAGGTCCGCTGCTTTGAGCTGCAGTCCCGCCGCCATCTCGTGGCCGCCATGGGTTAGCAGTAGCGCCTTGTGGGCATCGATCCCGGCTAGCAGGTTGAACCCGCGGATGCTCCGGCCTGAGCCCTTGGCGATACCGTCGTGGATACCTAGGACGATCGCCGGGCGGTGGTAGCGTTCCACCACGCGTGAGGCTGCCAGGCCGATCACGCCGGTCGGCCACCCCTCGCCCCCGAGCACGATCGCCGGCGCCGCCTGCAGTTGCTCCTGTTCGACGCGGGCGAACGCCGCCTTGACCACGCTGTCGAGCTGGGCCTGGCGCTCACGGTTCTTGAGCTCCGCCATTGCGGCGATATCCTGGGCCGCCCCCTCATCCTCGGTCAGCAACAGGTCCAACGCCAGGGCCGCTGAGTCGATCCGGCCGGGCGCATTGAGCCGCGGCCCGATGTGGTAGCCGATCGTACGTTCCGTGATCGAGTCATTCGCGATCCCGCCGGCACGGTACATCGCCCGCAAACCGTGGTTGCGGGTCTGCATGAGCACTTTGAGGCCGTAGTGGACGATCATCCGGTTCTCGTCCACGAGCGGCACCATGTCGCAGACCGTACTGATCGCCGGCAGCTCGAGCCACCACTTGAGCTGGCCCGCGGCCGGCGTGCCGGTCCGGGCAGCCAAGGCCTGGCAGAGCTTCCACGAGACGCCGCCGCCAGCCAATCCCTTGAACGGGTACCGGGACTCCGGCAACGCCGGATGGACGACCGCCACGGCATCGACCGGTACCCGCTCCGGGTCGACGTGGTGGTGGTCGGTCACGATCACGTCGATGCCGAGCGACCGCGCATGGGCCACCTCCGCCCGCCCAGTAATGCCAAGGTCGATAGTGATGACAAGGGTAACGCCCTCGGCGGCGAGCCGGTCCAACGCCGCGATGTTCAGGCCGTATCCCTCCTGTTCGCGGTCAGGAATGTAAGATCGCACGTCCGCACCGTTCGCCTTGAGCGTTTTCACAAGGACGGCAGTGCCGGGAATGCCGTCGGCATCATAGTCACCGAACACGCAGATGCGCTCCTTGGCCGTGAGCGCCTGGGCAATGCGGTCGAGGGCGGCGGCCATGTTCGGGAGCAGGCCGGGATCGTGGCCGTGGCGGTCGTAGTCGGGCGCAAAGAACTGGGCGCGGTCGTCGATGCCGCGGTTCGCAAGCAGCTGGTCGACGATATCCGGCTGCGTCCGCGGCGTCACCACCCAGCGGCGTGAAACGGTTCTGGTGTTCCCCATGGCCGCAGTCTACCACACGGCCAGCGCCGGCTACTCGTCGTCGGGCAGCCGCCGCTGCGCCGCCCGCAAGCGGTCCGACTCCTCGATATCGTCACCCTGTACTTCGTCCGCAGTGTTCGCCTCCGACAGGAGTTCGCGCTCGACCGGGTCAGGCGTAACTGGCGCCGGTTGCGCGGTTGCCTGCGGCTCGGTGCCGTCGGCGGCGGGCTCATTGCTCGCCAGCATGCCTTTTTCGGACTTCAGGCGTTGCAGGAGGTTCGGTGTCACTTCATGGCCGTGCTGGACGGCCTCGGCCAATCCCCGCAGCTGCTCCCGCCGGGCGACCGGATCGTCGATGTTCGCTAGCTCGACTTCCTCGGGCTGGCCGCCGAACGTGTTCACGCCGAGCGTCCCGGTGTCCAGGAGGAACTGGCCGATCACATCCTGCCGGACAATGAGGTCGCTGATCGTCTTGTATTCCGCGCTGACGATCCGCTTCGAAAAGAACCCGATCTCGGAAATCACCCGCTCCGTCGTCAGGTAATACCGGTACGCGAACCGGAAGAACACGGCCAGCCCGAAGAGATAAGCCGCGACCAGAAGCACCGCTATGGTCAGCGCGCCGACCAGGTATGGTCCGGCGTCGCCCAGCTGGGTACCGACCGCATCGAAGAATCCGGGCCGGATGACGCGGAAGAACACGGCCGCAGCCACCAGGAGGCCGCCGACAATAGCCAGCAGGATGCTGTACTTCGGCGACAGCCCGAATTCCTCGATCACGACTTCCTTGACCCGCAAATCCGCCGGGGCGCTCATGGTTGCATCCTACTTGAAGTAGGCCCGGCCGGGAATCCGGAGGTCGACATACTCATGGATGTCGGCGTGGAAATGTTCGAAGACTTGCTGGAGCGCGTCGAGCTCGGGTTCCGGCTGCCTCGTGGTGTCAAGGATCGCCCGCCACCCGTCCTTGGTCACCAAGGTAACCTCGAAGCTTGATTGCCCCAGCTCGTAATGGTCGACCGGGATTGGGAACTGGGTGCGGAAGGTATCGTCCACGCGGCGGAGAAAGGTCAGGAATTGCCGGCTGACGAGCATCTTCCCTTGCGCCACCGCTTGCCGCTGCGTATCCACGACTAACGGCAGCTGGGCGATGGCGTCCGTGGTCTGCGCCTCGGTGTACCGGAACGCGATCCCCTGCGCGTCGAGCAGATCGCGCTCGTCGCCGGACTGCCATTGGAGGACCGGTTGCCGCAGCGCGATTTCGACCCGGAGCGTGTGCGGCAGCCCTTTGGACAGGGCCAGGGATTGGATCGACGGCTGGGCGGTCTGCAGCCGCTCTTCGATACCGGCCGTCGAGTAGGTCAGGATATTCGCCCCCTGCAAGCGCTCGATCTCCTGCCGGACCGGATCGGTGACACCGCCCACGATCTCGATCGTCTGGATACGGAACAGCTGCGAGCCGAGCAGCAGCCAGCCAAGCAGTGCGACGACACCGACGGCAGCCAGGCCGGCCCAGATACCCTTGGGGATCTTGATCGCGCGCCGCGGCGCACGGTTGGCTGCGGTCGCACGGAGAATGCGCGGATGGTGCAGTCGCGCGCGCCCCACGCTGCCGCCAGGCGCATACACCGGCTGCGTCTTCAGCGTCGTCGCCCCTCGGACGAACCGTCTGGCGCTCATCGTCCGGCTGCCACCCAATCCCGGCCTACCGCGGTAATGGCCGTCGCGCCGATCGTTAAGAACACGTCGCCCGGGTGGAGCAACTCATGCAGCGAGTCCGCAAGCCGGTCCAGGCTGCCGACGAACTGGCAGTCCTTCCCGTCGGCCTGGATGGCCTCGACCAGCGTGCGCGGATCCACCCGGTCGGCTTCTTCCCGGCCGGGAACCGCGAACACGTCCGTGATCAGCACCAGGTCGGCGGCGCGGAATGATCGGGCGAAGTCTGAAAACAGCGCCCGCAAGCGGGCATGCTGGTGGGGCTGGAACGCCACCACCAAGCGGCGCCCAGGAAACGCCTCGCGGACCGCCTTGATCGATACTTGGAGCTCGGTCGGATGGTGGCCGTAGTCGTCGATGACCGTGACGCCGTCGCGCTCGCCCACCCGTTCCAGGCGGCGGCCAGCGCCGGCGAAGACCGCCAGCGACGCCAGTGCCGTCTGCCGCTCGATGCCCGCGGCCTCGGCGGCGGCCAGCGCGGCCAAGGCGTTCAGGATATTGTGCGCGCCAAGTACCGACAGCGGCGGCAGGAGCGACGGCGCGTACGTGCCAGCATCGGTGCCGTACCAGACCACCGAGATGTCGGTGCGCCCGGCGGCTGCGACCACGCGCCGGACCGGATCGGAATCCTGGCAGGCGACGAGCGTGCCGCCGCGCCGGATCGCGCGGATGAAACCGATAAACGCCTCCTCGACATCGGCCAGGTCGGCGTAGATGTCAGGGTGC
This sequence comes from Patescibacteria group bacterium, assembly GCA_041906745.1. Lineage (GTDB taxonomy): Bacteria > Patescibacteriota > UBA1384 > JACPKC01 > JACPKC01 > JBBUCD01. The sequence continues at coordinate 9,661 of JAYRIO010000029.1, read as the reverse complement.
TCGAACTCGATGTTCGTGATAACCGCGACGGTCGGCGCCAGCTGCAGGAACTTCCGCTCGTACTCATCCGCCTCGACGACCCAGATGCTGGGATCGCCACCCCGGTACCCCCGGCCGTCCCAGGCCAGCACCGGCGCCCCGATGTAGACGGTCGGGTTCCGCCCTGCCGCCTCGAAGATCTGGCCGGTCATCGCGGTCGTGGTCGACTTGCCATGCGTGCCTGCCACGGCTACCAGCTGGACAGCGTCCTCCGTCAGCCGTTGCAGTAAGCGGTCAGTGCGCAGGGTTTCAATCCCCCGCCGCTCGGCCTCCTCCACCTCGACCCACCCCGGCGAACCCGGCCGCACCGCCGGCGAGTACACGACCCGGTCCGCACCCTCGACATGCGCTGGCGCGTGCCCGGTTGCAACCAGGTCGGAACCGGACACCTCGTTGCCTTGGAGCCTGACGATTTCCATCAGCCCCCGGATGCCCGAACCCCCCATGCCCACGAAGTGGTACCTCATGCCGCCGCCTTCCTGGCCGCCTCGTCAAGCAACAGCTTGGCGATCTGGACAGCGGCGTCTTTCCGCGCGAACCGCTTGATGTTGGCCGACAGCACCGACCGGCGCTTGGAGTCCCGGATGAGCGCAGCGATCGTCTGCGCGAGCACTGCGCCTGTCAGGCCCACCTGTTCGAGGACGACAGCCGCGTCGTGCTCGGCGAACATAGCGGCGTTTTCCCGCTGGTGGTCGTTGGCCGCGCTCGGCAACGGGATCAGGATGCTCGGCTTGGCCAGCGCCGCCAGCTCGAAAATCGTACCGCCCGCCCGGGACACGATCACGTCGGCCTGGACGAGCAGGTCGTAGATGGCCGCCGTGTAGGGCACCGGCTCGTAGTACTGACTCTTCGTGGACGACCGCAGCGCCTCGAAATCGTTCGGCCCGGTAATATGCAGCACCCGGTACCGCTCCAGCAGTGCCGGCAGGATCGCTTGGATCAGCTCGTTGATCGCATGGGCGCCCTGCATGCTGCCGGTTACCATCACGACCGGCCGCTCGTGGGCCCGCGCGCCGGCCCGCCGTGGCGCAAAGAACTCCGCCCGCACCGGCTGGCCGGTGAACACGATCTTCCGGTCGGTACGTTGCGTCAAAAACGTCGGCCGGGGGAAGCTGACCGCGATCTTGCTCGCGAACGGGGCGATCAACCGGTTCGCCAGCCCCATGCTCGCGTCCGTTTCATGGAGTACGATCGGGATCCCGAGCCACCAGGCCGCGAACGCGACCGGCAAGCAGACGTAGCCGCCCTTGCAGAAGACGGCGGCCGGCCGGATCCGCCGGAGCGCCTGGATCGATTGGACGGTCCCGCGGAGCACCGACACCGGCAGCAACAAGCTCTGCATGCTGAAGTAGCGGCGCAGCTTCTCCGCCGTGATCCCCACGAACTCGATCGGCGACACCAGGGGCGCAGCGGCCACCAGGTCCCGCTCGGGGCCGCCGGTCTGCCCGATATACGTGACCGTGACATCGGGACGGAGCGTCTGTAGCTCGCGTGCGACCGCCAAGGTCGGATAGACGTGCCCCGCGGTTCCGCCGCCCGCGACCACGATCCGCACGCCGCCCGCAGCCGTCATGCCAGCCCCCGGCGGTGCATGCCGGTGCGGGAAATATTGAGCAGGATCCCGACGCCAGCCATCATGCCGATGAGCGACGAGCCGCCGTAACTGATAAACGGCAGCGTGACGCCGGTGAGGGGGAGGATGCCGAGCATAGCCCCAATATTCACAAAGGACTGGAAGGCGATCAAGCTCGTGATCCCCGTCGCCACGTACCGCCCGAACGGATCGGTCGCCGCCCGCGCGATGCGGTACCCGCGGTAGAGCACGAACAGGATCATGCACAGCACCAGTACCGACCGGGCGAACCCGAGCTCCTCGATCGTGATCGCGAAGATCGAGTCGGTCTGGGGTTCGGGCAGGTACAGGAATTTCTGCTTGCTTTGGCCGAACCCGAGCCCCCAGAGCCCGCCCGCACCGACAGCCAGGAGCGCCTGGTTGATGTGGTACCCGGCGCCCAGCGTCGCCTTTTCAGGATCAAGGAAGGTCGTGAACCGCTCGAGCCTGTAGGGCTCGGCAAGGATGATCAGGCCTAGCAGGCTTCCGCCCAATGCCCCGCCGAACAGCAGGTGGAGCGCCGGAGCGCCGGCCACGACGTAAATGCTCACAAGCGTACTCGCCGTGACCATCGCCGTGCCGGCGTCAGGCTGCCACAGGATCAGGAGCAGGATCGAGCTGAGCAGCACCGCGAACGGGGCGAAGCCCTGCGCCAGGCTCCTGATCCGGTCACCGCGCGCGGCAAGCCACGCGCTCACGTACAGGATCGAGCAGATCTTGATCATCTCGGTGGCTTGGAATGAGATCGGGCCCAGGGCGATCCAGCGCTGCGCGCCTTTGTACGAGGCGCCGATCCCAGGAATTTTGGTAGCGACCAGCAGGACGAAGATCGTCACGAGCAGCGCGGGGGCGATCCGCTGCCACACGCGGTAATCGATCAGCGCGAAGACGGTCAGAAACACCAGACCGACGCCGAGGTGCCCAGCCTGCCGGATCACGAAGGCGTAGCTGTTGTCGAACTGCTGCGAGGCGACGACGACGGACGACGACGAGATCATGACCAAGCCGAACCCGACCAAGCACAGTACTGCCAAGAGCAGCCACGCGTCGATGCGACCGCTCGGCCGTGATCGGTACTCATGCAGCGCCATGCGCTACTCCGATGCCTTCGCGAGTGCCGCGAACTGCTCGCCGCGGACCTTGTAGTTGGGGAACTGGTCGAATGAGGCGCTGGCGGGCGCAAGCAGGACGACGTCGCCCGGTTCGGCGGCAGCCCGCGCCTCGCGGACCGCCGCGTCGAGCGTGCCGGCCAACACGATCCGGTCCGTCGGATAGTCATGGTACTCGGCCTGCTCGGCGATCGCCGGCCCGGTCTGTCCGATCACGATCAGCCTCTTCACGTTCGTTTGGCAAATGGACTGACCGAACTCGGCGTAGTCCAGCCCCTTGTCCGATCCGCCCGCGATAAGGATGATCGGTTCCAGAAAACTCTGCAGGGCCGCGGTCGCGGCGCTCGGATTGGTGGCGATGGAATCGTTATACCACGCGATGCCGGCCGCCTCGTGGACCAGCTGCAAGCGGTGCGGCAGGCCGGCGAACGAACGGAGCCCGTGGATGATCGCCTCGTTCGGGCAGCCGGCGAGCTTGGCCGCCGTAATCGCGGCCGCGGCATTACTGACATTGTGCCAACCGCGGAGCCCAAGGTCGCCGACGGCGGCAACCGTCTCGTCGCCCGCCTCGCTCCGCCATACGAACGCGTCGCCTACGACGCAGACGCCCTGGTCGACCGGCGCGTTCGTGGCGTAGTACCTCACCTGCGCCAGCGTCTGGTCGGCGAACGACAGGCTGGTCGCGTCTTCCAAGTTGAGTACGGCGTAGTCCTTGCGCGTCTGCGTCGCCACGATCGGCAGCTTGGCCGCCACGTACGCGGCTTGCGTCTTGTGGTACTCCAGGTGGTCGGACGCGATGCCGAGCACGACCGCGATGTGCGGCCCCCGGTTCAAATCGACCAGCTGGAAGCTCGACAACTCGAGCACCACCCAGTCGGCGGGGATCAAGGTGTCAAGAAAGTCGAACGGGTCCCTGCCGATGTTACCGGCCAGGTACACTTGGCCGTCGGCGATCCCCTGGGTAAGCATCGCCGCGATGAGGCTACTGGTGGTGCTCTTCCCCTTCGTACCCGTCACGCCGACGATCTTGGCTGGACAGAGTTCGAAGAACAGCTTCGTCTGGGACGTAATGATGATGCCGCGCTCCGCTGCCGCCACCAACTCCGGCCTGTCCGGCGCGATGCCGGGGCTCCGGAAGAGCACCTCGGCGTCTACCTCGTCGAAAGCGCCGGGGCCGAGCACCTGCTCGACCGCCAGTCCCTGCTCGGCGATCCGCTCGGCCGTCGCCTCGGATTCGTCGTAGACCACGATATCGGTGGCACCCTGCGCCACCAGCCACCGCACCAACGATTGGTGGTTCACGCCAAAACCCAGTATCCCAATTCGCGCGCCGCGCAAATACTCGGGCAACATACGAGTAGTATAGCCTATGGGAGACGCAACGCTGCATCCCAGCCTGGCTACCAGTGGACCTATCTGGTATAGAAGGAGCGCCTCCGGGTAATTCTTAAGAATACGGAACTGAACACGTGACAACAGAAGAACTTCGCCTGCGTGAGACGTACCTTGCGTGGAAGCGGCATCTCAACCCTGACCTAGCCGGCCTCCTGTATATGGCCAGCTGTGGCAACCTGGAGATTGGCGGGAAGGGATCGTACATCTATACCCAGGGCCGCGCGCGGCTCCTCAACTGCGTCGGCGGCTTCGGCGTCTTCTCGCTGGGCCAACGGCATCCGCACGTCCTGCGAGCAGTCCGCAAGCAGCTCAACCGGCTCCCCATGTCCTGCCGCCGACTGCTGAACGCGGACGTCTCGGCGGCAGCCGAACAGCTCATCAGCCGCATGCCTGGTCTGCAGCATGTCTTTTTCTGCTGCGAGGGCACGATGGCGAACGAAGCCGCCATGAAGTATGCCTGCCTGTGCACGGGCAGGAAACGCTTCGTCGCACTCCGCAACAGCTACCACGGCTTGAGTGGGTTTTCCCTCTCGATCACCGGGAATGCTGAAAAGCGGGCGCCGTTCGAGGACATGCTGAACCCTCATTCGTGCCTCATAGCCCCGAATGACCGTGCAGCGCTCGCCACGATCGACGCGGACACCGCCGCGTTCTTCTTCGAACCGATCCAGGGAGAAGCCGGTATCCGGCCGCTTGACCCGGACTTCCTGCAGGCTGCCGAACGGCGGTGCCGGGAGACCGGCACACTGCTGGTTGCCGATGAGATCCAAACTGGACTCGGCAGGACTGGCCAATGGTGGGGCTACCAGCATGCAACGGTCCAGCCAGATATCGTAACGCTCGGCAAAGCGCTTGGTGGTGGCGTCCTACCCGTCGCGGCCTGTGCCTACACCAACGCTGTCGGCGCTCGCCTGAAAGGCCACGGCCTTACCCATACGAGCACGACCAGCGGTTACCCCCTAGGCTGCGCCGCCGTCCAAGCAACGCTCGAGGTTCTCGAGCAGGAGCAGCTCGTTGAGCAAGCCGCATTTCGCGGTGCATTCCTCCTCGAGCGGCTCCGCGCACTCGCAACCAGCTATCCCACCATTATCCGCGAGGTCCGTGGCCGCGGGTTGATGATCGGGATCGAGCTGACGACGAATGAACTCGGCTACCGCGTATCCGAGGAACTGTTTCAACGCCGCGTCTTGACGGCACCCGGATTGAATACGGGCACGGCAACGATCCGGATCCAACTGCCGCTCAATGTGGCCGACCAAGCGCTCCGCCATCTATTGGATGCGCTCGAAGAAACCCTCGATGTACTCCAGCAACAGTAACGCACAACCCCGACGCCGTTCGGGGTTCTTTATGGATTGAGCGGTACGATCTGGGCCGTATTCGTCTCGGTATCGTAGAGGGCGTAGCTGGCGGTACCGCGCTTGCCGCGCTGGATGCCGCAGACCGCGCCAGGGTTTAACAACAAGGTCTTGCCGTCCACCAGTTCGTTCCGGGCTTCGTGCGTATGGCCGTGGAACGAGGCATCGTACTCCCCTGTCTTGGCGAGCAGCTCGGCCAGTTTCGGGTAGTGGTTGACCGCAATCGTCCGGCCACCGAGCTTGAGAACGGCGAATTCCTGACCGATCGGTGTCCACTCGATCTTGCCTTGGCTGCGGTGGATGATGAACGCCTGGTCCTCGTCGCAGTTGCCAAAGACGGCGTACACCGGCTTGCCGGACTCGGCCAGCAGCGCGGCCGTGAACGGTGCCGAGAGGTCGCCGCAGAATACGACCGCCTCGGCCGTACCATGCGTGTCAGCGAGAATGCGGCCGAGCCGGTCGATGTCGTCGTGGATGTCCGAAACGACCAGTACCTTCATCTTATTTCCCCAAGAACGCGATCACGAGTCCCACGACCGCGCAGATCGCGCCGAACACCCAGAACCGCATCGTCACCTTGGTTTCCGGCCAGCCGATCGCCTCGAAGTGGTGGTGGATCGGGGCCGACAGGAAGATCTTTTTCCCGCGGATGCGCTTCGACCAGATCTGCAGGATCGAGGACAGCGTCTCGAGCACGAAGACGCCGCCGATCACCAAGAGCACGAGTGCCTGGTTCGTGAGCATCGCCACCACGCCGAGCGTTGCCCCCAGCGCCAATGAGCCGGTATCGCCCATGAAGAACCGGGCCGGGTAGATGTTGAACCACGTGTACGCGAGCGTCGTCCCCACGATCGTGCCACAGAAGGCAGCCAGCTCGGTCTTGCCCTGCGTCAGCGCGATGATCGAGTACGCGGCAAACGCGATCGAGACCAGGCCGCCGGCCAAGCCGTCGAGACCGTCGGTGATATTGACCGCGTTGGCGGTGGCGATGATCACCAGGATGAACAGCGGGACGTAGAACAGGCCGATTGAGATATCGCCGAAGCCGGGCACGTGGAGCAGGTCGAACCCGAGCTTCGAATAGAACCACCACGCCCCGGCGACGCCGATCGCGAACTGCAGCCCGAGCTTCAGCTGGGCGTTGATGCCCCGGATCCCGCTCCGCGTCGAGCGGATGTTGACGTAATCGTCGAGCAGGCCGAGCAGGCCGGCCGCCACTAAGGTGAACAGTGGCAGCCAGGTCCCGGCGCGGTCGAAGTTGAAGATCACGGTCACCAAGCTGGCGACGCCCCAGATAAGGATGCCTGCCATCGTGGGCACCAAGCGGCGGTGCTTTTCTTTGTGCAGCTTCGCGTAGACGGGCGCCTTCTCGCCGGTGATCGCCACCTCTTTCGGTTGCTTCCAGACTTTCTTGGAATACAAGAGGTTCGTCAGGAACGGCGTCAGGCCGATCGCGAGCATGAATGACAGGGCCGTCAGCCAAAAGACGAACGAGAGGTCGGCGATCGACAGTGTCAGCACGGTCATACGCTACGGGGTGACGTAGGGCTTCTGCTTCCAGTACGGGGTCTGTCGTTCCAACACGGCCGGTGCCTCCTTGGGATCCGCAAGCAATAGTTCGCTGGCTTTTTCCATGCGCATGCTCTGCGAGCCTTTTACCAGTATGATATCGCCCTTCGCGCTCCGGCTCAACACGTAGCGCGCTGCTGGCAACGGGCCAGGGAACCAGGCGGTGCCGAGCTTGGTCCGGCGGAAGCGCGGCCCAACCAGGACGACCTCGTCGGCGGCCGCGGCCGCTGCTTGGGCGATCTCGGTATGGACAGCCAGCTCCTCGCGCCCGAGCTCGAGCATGTCCCCAAGCACGGCGAACGCCCGCTTGGCCCGCTTCTCGCGCTTGAACCGGCCCAGCTGGTCGAGTGCCAGTCGCATCGACAGGGGGTTCGCGTTGTAAGTGTCGTCGAGCAGCCACGTTCCCTGGGCGCCCTTGAGGAGCTGCAGCCGCCCTTTCGGACGCTGCCACTGCTTCATCGCCAGCCGGACCGCTGCGGGCTTCAGCCCGAACCCATGGACGCCGACGGCTTCGGCCAGCGCGTACGGCGCGTCGATCGTGGCGGCACGCACCAGCACGACCCGCGCCTGGCACCGCTCCGCCATCGCTCTGACCAACGGGTCGTCCCGGTTGAGGATCGCCAACCCGCTGGTCGGCACGGCGCGCACCAAGCCGCCCTTTTCCTGGGCGATCGCGGCGTGGGTACCGAAGAATTGGGTATGTGCCGAGCCGACGTTCGTAACGACGGCGATCATCGGCGGCGCCAACGCGACCAACCGGGCCATGTCGCCTGGCTGCTCGACGCCATACTCCAGTACATAGACCGGCGGATGCGCTGCCTGCCTGGCAAGACTGGCGCGCAAGCCGATCCCGAACGCCCGGAGCGCGGTCCGGGCCCAGGCCAGGCTGCCTTCGGGCTTCGGCAGCTCCAGGATCGCCAACGGCAACCCGAACTCGGTGTTGAGGTTGCCCTGCGACACCACGACCCGCCGCCCGGTGAGCGTGTGGCGGAGCAGGAAGCCGATCGCTTCCTTGGTGGTGGTCTTGCCAGCCGAGCCGGTCACGCCCACGATCAGCGGCCGGTCGCGGCGCAGGACCTGGCGCGCTGCCCAGCCGATACCGTATTCAACCGCCGACCGTCCAATGTGTCGCAGGCTAGGCATACTTACCTCGTCGGGGGCAATTTATAGTACGCGAACATGTATTGCGCAAGGTCATGGAACACCGGCCCGACCGTGGATTCGGCGAACGGCGCGCTCGTCGGCTTGTCGAGCTTCACGAGTACCAGGAACTTGGGGTTGTCGGCCGGGAAGAATCCCATGAACGAGTGGGTGAAGTCCGTATCCGAGTAGTGGCCCGTCTCGTCGGCGATCTGGGCTGTCCCCGTTTTTCCACCGATCGCGTATCCTGGGACGCGCGCGTAGCCGTACGGCCCGTTGTCGACGACCGACTGGAGCATGCCGCGGACCTTGTCGCTGGTTTCCTTGGAAATCACGTCCGGCGTCGTCGGCAGGTCCGCATTCAGGCTGACGCCACGCTCGCCCACCAGCCGGCGGACGATATGCGGCGTCACGAGCGTGCCGCCGTTCACGAGCGCCGCCCAGGCGCGTACCATCTGGAGCGGCGTCACCGACACGCCCTGCCCGAACGACATGGTCGCCCGGTTGATGTCCTGCCACTGGCGCGAAGGGCGGAAATTCCCCTGGATCTCGCCTTCCAGGTCGATCCCAGTCGTCTGATTGATGCCGAACGCGGCCAATTTGTCGTGCATCTCGTCATTCGACATCTTGCCCGCGACCCACACCATGCCGACGTTGTCGGAATTCTGGAGCACCTGGGTCATGGTCTCCTTGCCGTAGGCCTTATCGAGCGCAGTATGGATGTCGTAGCCCTGGACGGTCACGTAGCTGCCGAAGGTCTCTTGGGTGTCCGGCTGGATCTTGCCCAAGTCGATCGCGGACGCCATCACGAGCGGCTTGAAGATCGAACCGGGTTCGTACACGGTACTGACCGTCGGGTTCCGGAATAGCTCCGGAGTCTTGGCGGCGTCAGCGTACTTGTTCGGGTCGAAGCTGGGCAGGGCCGCCATCGCGATAATTTCCCCGTTCGTAGGATCAATGACGATCGCCTGGCCGCTCTGGGCGCCGGTGTCGGCGATCCCTTGGGCCAGCCGTTTCTCGACCGCGAACTCGACATTATGGTCGAGCGTCAGTTCGACGTCGACCCCGTTTTCGGGGTTGGTCTGTTCCAGCGTCGAGATAATGCGCCCGAGCGTGTCCTTTTCGCCGACGACCTTGCCCGCGGTACCCTTGAGGTCGTTGTCGTAGTACCCCTCGATGCCGTAGCTGCCGACATTTTCTCGGTTCACAAACCCTAGTACCTGGGCAGCCAGCTGGTTTTCGGGGTACACCCGCTGGTTGTGCTTTTCAATGAGCAGGCCGGCAAAACCTTGGGCGACGAGCGCGTCCCGCTGGTCCTTGGTGGCGCCTCGGACAAGGGGTGGCAGGTAGAGCTTGTCCGTCGACACCTTGGCAAGCACGTCCTGCTCATCAAGCCCGAACAGCGTGGCCAGCGTATGGGCTGCGCCAGCCTTGTCCTT
>JAYRIO010000028.1:0-7006 GCA_041906745.1 Patescibacteria group bacterium | reverse complement strand
CTGGGCCGGGCGTGCGAGCGAGCTGTAGTTCGGGAGCGAAATCCAACTGAGCTGCGTGAAGGGGAACAGGATCACCTGCGCCTTGCCCAGAATGTTCTGTTTGGGCAGTGGTCCCCAACGCCGTGAGTCGGACGAGTGGTCACGGTTGTCGCCCATCACGAAGTACTCGCTCGAGCTGAGCTTCTGTTCCAAGAAGAACGCGGACGCCGTCCCGTCGTCGCTGGCAGTGGCCGGCATGCTGTCGGCAATATACTGCTCCTCGACCTGGGTGCCGTTCACGTACACGCGGTTGTCCTTGATGGTGACGGTCTCGCCCGGCAGGCCGATGATGCGCTTGATGTAGTTCTGGTCGGGCGCTTCGGGCGCCTTGAAGACGATCACGTCGCCCCGCTGCGGGGCGTGCAGGCGGTACTCGATCTTGTCGACGATCAGGTACTCGGCATTGTGCAGCGTGGGTTCCATGCTCTTGCCCTCGACCACGAACGGCTGCGCGATGAAGGAACGGATAAGGAGCGCCGTGATCAGGACCAGCACGATCGTGCGGAGCGTTTCATAGACCGATTCGGCCGGCTTCCCGGCGTACGGTTTCTGTTCGGACGGTTGGGGTTGTGACCGCTTGAATAGGTTCATACGCATTCCACTTTCTGGTGGATCCGGCTGGGATCGGACCAGCGACCTTTCGGATGTGAACCGAACGCTCTACCACTGAGCTACGGATCCGGGATACGAGCGCATCTTACCAGCGTCTATCCGTGCCCTCAAGCGCCGGGTAGACTGCAGCTATGTATCCGCTGCCCGCGCTTGCCGTCATCGTCGTCGACCAGGCGTCCAAGTACCTGCTTGCCGGCGGGGCGCCGACCAATCCGGGGATCGCCTTCGGTGTCGGCGGGCCGCCGCTGGTCGTCGCTGCCGTGCTGTTCCTGGGATGCTTGGCCGCGTGGTGGCTGTACCGCGGCTCAGCCAAGCGTCCGGCTGAACGCTACGCCTGGAGCCTCGTGGCCGGCGGCGTGGCGAGCAACTTGCTCGACCGCGTACGCCTCGGCGCGGTCATAGACCCATTGTCCATCCCCATCCTGAGAATCTCCTGTAATATCGCAGATGCCGCTGTCGTCAGCGGCATCGTCGTGCTTTCCGTGTTGGCGTTCCGCCGGTCCCGTTAGTTGGCGTTGGCGGCTTTCACCTTGGCAACCACGGCTTCGAACGCGGCCGGGTTCTGTACTGCCAGTTCGGACAGGACCTTGCGGTTCAATCCCAGGTTGGATTGCTTGAGCAGGGGGATGAACTTCGAGTAGGTCAGGTCGTGCGGGCGCAGGGCCGCATTCAGCCGGACGATCCACAGGCTGCGGAAGACGCGCTTCTTGACCCGTCGGTCACGGAAGGCGTTATGCATCGCGCGCAGGCTGGCTTGGCGCGCTACCTTAACCAGGTTCTTGCGGCCGTGCAGGTATCCCTTCGTCGATTTGAGAAGGTTCTTGTGCCGTTTCCGGGTTTGGGTGCCGCGTTTGACTCGTGACATGGTCGCTACCTTACAGGTACGGAAGCAGTTTCGCAAGCCGCCGGCGGTTCGCGTCGCTCAGGCTGCGGGCCTTGCCGGCCGCCTGTTGGACACGCGCCGACTTGCCGGTGGTGCGGTGCTGGGCGCTCATCGCAAGGCCGGTGTACAGGCCGGCTTTCGTCTTGCGCTTGATCCGCTTCGCGGCTGATTTGTGGGTTTTGAGTTTGGGCATATGGGTTATTTGAGGATAGCTGTGATGCGGCTGCCTTGTTTGTCCAGGGTGTCGACCGAGCGGCCGACTTCCGTCGCGAACCGTCTGATCTTGTCTTTCGCCTGGTCGGGGAAGGCGTTCTCTCGGCCGATGAGCCGCATAAAGAGTTTGATCCGGTCGCCTTTTTCCAAGAACTGCTGCGCTTTGCGGATCTTGGTCTGGAAGTCGTGCTCGTCGATTTTGAACGAGAGCTGGATTTCCTTCATGCCGCCCGACCGCTGTTGCGCCTTGTGCTTGCGCGCCCGCTTTTCCAGTTCGTAGCGTTCCTTGCCGATATCTTTCAGGCGGACGACCGGCGGGGTGGCGCGGCTGCTGACAAGGACGACGTCCAGGCCCGCGTCGTTGGCGATGAAGAACGCCTGCTCGCGGCTCACGATGCCGAGGTTCTCGCCTTGCTCGTCGATCAGGACGACTTCGGCGCTGTTGATCGCCTCGTTTACCAGTTGTTTGTCTGGGATACTGCCTCCGCCGCTTCCGGGGTCACGTCAGATAATGCCGACACTGTATCACGCCGGGTGATCATTTTCAAGCTGCTGGGGATGGTCGTGGCCGCCAGGGGTGTCCGGGCGAAGAGCTCGCTGCCCAAATAGAACGGTTGGGGTTGGTTCGTTTCGATCGCCAGCACGTGCCCGTGGAAGTGGGACGTCTCGACCACTTCTTTCGGGCGCTGGCCGAACAGTTGGCGGAACACGTTGCCAGAGACGGCCGGCTGTCGGACATGCTGGACGTCCATGGTGCCGCTGCCGGTGAGGACGATCTCGCGGCAGTTGCATTCGATCAACGCGTCGTCGATCCGGATCCGTGCCCCGACATCGCTCGTCGCCGTCATCCGTAGCTCGGACAGAAAGAACTTGTTGGGCTCGATCCGGCAGATCGGCACGGCGCGCACCCGGCGGAACTTGAGCGCCTCGACCGCTTCTTCGTGGGTCCGGATCCCGTTCACGCTTGCCAGCGCGTCCGGCCGCCGGACCGGGATCGCCCCGAACACGTACGGCGTGCCGGCCAGCAGCGTACCGAGCTGGTTCAGGAACGGCTCGCTGCCGACCGCTACGAGCGTCGTGTATTTCTTCGCCACGCCCATCTCGGCGAGCTCCTCCACGCCCCGCGTCGGCGAGGTCGTGACGAACTCGCCGGCGATGCTGTGGCGGATCAGCAGCTCCCGGATCCGTTCTTCTGCCTGCTGATCCTCCCGAGACCGTGCCGGTTCGGTGATGTAGTAATACATCGGAGCCCTGCCGGGAGTTAGTCCTCGAGTTCGAAGGTCGGCGTGGCGGGAACGGTTTCGGGTTGGCGGACCTCTTCCTTCGGTGTCGGTACTGGCGCTGGCGCCTCGGCGGCCTTCTCCGCTTCCGGCTCAGCCTTCGGCTTGTCTTTCTTTGGCTGGGCAGCGGCCGGTGCCGGCGCTGCGTCGACATGGTCGGTCATCGTGCACTTCCCATTAAAGGTAGCGCCCGACTTGATATTGAGGTCCTTCGTGGTGATCGAGCCGTTGATCTGGCCCGTGGGCAGCAGTTCGAGTTTCTGGTGCGCGGTGATCGAGCCGTTGACGCGGCCTGAGATGCTGACTACCTGGGCCGTGACCGGGCCCTTGACCGACGCGGTTTCCGCGATCACGACGGTCTTGTCCGAAATCACCTCGCCCTCGACGGTGCCGTGCACGGTGATATCGTTCACGTCGCTGATCGTGCCGGTGAGTTTGACATTCGCTCCGACGACAGTCCCGGGGCCAGCCATGCCTTCCTGTCCAACGCCTTCAAACATAACACCTCCTGATGCGCCAGGCCCCTCCCGCGTGCCGCACTGAGAGCAATACTTACGGCCGAGCGTAACAGAGGCCCCATATGCTTGCAAGGCGCCGCCTTGGCGGCTATACTTGCCGCTACTCATTTGGCGTACGGACAAGAAATTTATGGCGTCCAACCAAGCGAAACAAGACGGGATCGTTGTCGAAGGGGCGCGGGTCCACAACCTGCAAAACGTCTCGTTGACGATCCCGCGCGGCAAGCTGACGGTCTTTACCGGACTCTCCGGTTCGGGCAAGTCGTCGCTCGCGTTCGACACGATTTTCGCCGAAGGGCAGCGCCGGTACGTCGAGTCGCTGTCGTCGTACGCGCGGCAGTTCCTGGGCACGCTCCAGAAGCCAGACGTCGACCAGATCCAAGGCTTGACGCCGGCGATCTCGATCGACCAGCGGAGCGCCACGCAGAGCCCCCGCTCGACGGTCGGCACGATGAGCGAGATCTACGACTACCTCCGGCTCCTGTACGCCCGCGTCGGCCAGCCGCACTGCACGGTCTGCGGCCAGCAGCTGGTGGCCCGGGCCGGCGTCCCTGCTGGTTCGGCAAAACGGAAAGCGGCGGCGCGCAAACCGAGCAAGCAGCTGCACTGCGACCCGTGCGCGCTCGTGTATCCCGATATCACGCTCGGTTCTTTTTCCTTCAATAGTCCGCAGGGGGCGTGCGACGACTGCCAGGGGTTGGGTATCCGTCGTGTCATGGATCCCGACCTGCTGCTGCCGAATCCGCGGCTGACGCTCGCCGAGGGCGCGATCCGGCCATGGTCACGGCTTGGAAACCAGGGGCAGAGCATCCAAAAGGTACTCGACCAGATCGATACGAAGACGGACCTTGATATTCATCGGCCGGTCGGAGAATTTTCGGAAACGGAAGTCCGGCAGCTGCTGTACGGGATCCCGGGAACGTTCGAGGGTATCATTCCGCACCTTGAGCAGCGATACCGGGATACGGATTCATCTTACGTCCGTGGAGAACTTGAGCGGTATATGGTCGACGAACAGTGCTCGAGCTGCTTTGGGAAGCGGCTCAAGCCGCAGACGCTCGCGGTGACGATCGCGGGCAAGTCGATCGCGGACATCACTGACCTGTCGGTCGATGACGCGGCCGTCTTCTTCGCTACGACGCCGCTCGACGTGGCCGAGGGCATGCGCACGGTCGTCGAGCCGATCCTGCGCGATATCCAGCTCCGGCTTGGGTTCTTGGCGCAAGTCGGCTTGGGCTACCTGACACTCAGCCGCAGCGCCGATACGCTCGCCGGCGGTGAGGCGCAGCGCATCCGCCTGGCGACCCAGCTCGGTTCCGGCTTGACCGGCATTTTGTATGTGCTCGACGAGCCGTCGATCGGGCTGCATCCGCAAAACCTCGAGCAGCTGACCGCGACGATGCAGTCGCTCCGCGACCTGGGCAATACCGTGATCGTGGTGGAGCACGACGCGCAGATCATCGCTGCTGCCGACTACTTGGTGGATATCGGACCGGGTGCCGGCATCGACGGCGGGCAGATCGTGGCCCAGGGAACGCTTGACGACTTCCTGACGAAGGATTCCTTGACGGCCAAGTACCTGTCGGGCGAACGATCCATCGAGGTGCCGGCCACACGTCGGACCAGCGACAAAAAACTCACGATCGTCGGAGTTCAGAATAACAATATCAACGACCTGACGGTCGATATCCCGCTCGAATCGTTTATCTGCGTCACGGGCGTGTCCGGATCGGGCAAATCCACACTAGTCCTCGATGTGTTGTCCAAGGCCTTGGCGCAGCACTTCCACCGCGCCAAGCGGCCGGCCGGGGAACACAAGGAAATCCGTGGCCTCGAGCACATCGACAAGGTCATCAGCGTCGACCAAACGCCGATCGGCCGGACGCCGCGGTCGAATCCCGCGACGTACACGAACGTCTTCGGGCCGATCCGCGACCTGTTCGCGACGATGCCGCTCGCGATCGAACGGAAGTACGACGCCGGCCATTTCAGCTTCAATGTCCGCGGCGGCCGGTGCGAAACCTGCAAGGGCGATGGCGTCATCCAGTACGAAATGCACTTCCTGCCCGACGTCTACGTGACCTGCGAGGACTGCGGCGGCAGCCGATACAAGTCCGAGATCCTGGACGTGCTCTACAACGAGCAGACGATCTCCGACGTGCTCGCCATGACCATCCGCGAGGCGCACGAGTTCTTCGCCGATATTCCTGCGATCGCCAGCAAGCTCGAGGTGCTGGTGTCGGTCGGCTTGGGCTACCTGGGCCTTGGCCAGTCGGCCACCACGTTGTCGGGCGGCGAGGCGCAGCGTATCAAGCTGGCCACCGACCTGGCCCGCCAATCCACCGGCCGGACGCTCTACATCCTCGACGAGCCGACCACGGGATTGCACTTCGAAGACGTTCGCAACCTGCTCAGCCTCTTGCAGGCGCTCGTCGACCGTGGCAACACCGTACTGGTGATCGAGCACAACCTCGATATGATCAAGTGCGCGGACTGGGTGATCGACATGGGGCCGGGCGGCGGCGTCGCCGGCGGCAAGTTGGTAGCGGAAGGGACGCCGGAAGCGGTCGCCCAAGCACCAGGTTCGCCCACGGGCAAGTATCTGGCCGCCGTACTGCAGCAACACTGGATCGGCACGCCCGATGCAACCTTGACGCGGCAGAAGGTGTCGGCGAAGCTGTAGGTGATATAGGAGGGGTCATGATCCGCCGTCTGTCGTTCGCGATGTTTGCAGCGGTCGTTTCCGTAGCGCCTGCAGCCCACGCCGCGCTCGTCGATCCGAATAAAACGCTCCAGCAGAATCTTGAGGCGTTCTATCCTGTGGCGGTCAACCTGGTCATTTTCCTGGCATTCCTGGGCGTAATCTATGCCGGGTACATCTACATCACCTCGCAGGGCCAGCCGGACCGGATCAACGAAGCCAAGGCCTGGATCGTCGCGGCCGTGACCGGCGTCGTCCTCATCCTCTTGGTGCCGGTCATCATTAACGAGCTCTGCAACCTGAAGCTGCCGGGCGGCACGGGCGGCTGCGCGAACGGGAGCGGAACGCAGCTGACGCCGTAGTACGGATTGATGTTTCGTCCGGTTTCTGGTACTATCCTTGCCGCAAAGATACTGCGGCAATTGCTTGATCCTTACAGATCGAGAGGAAAGTCCGGGCACCGTAGAGCAGCGCACCCCGTTGACGCGGGGCGGCCGCGAGGCCAGAGATAGTGGCACAGAGACCATACCGCCGATGGCGTGGCGCAAGCCGCGCACAGGCAAGGGTGAAAAGCGGTGAGGTAAGAGCTCACAGTGCGCAGCTGGAAGGCTGCGCAGTGCAAAACGCTTCCGTGGTGCAAGTCCGGTGGGCCTGACCGTCGTCACATGCTGCGGCTCGCAGCGACGTCCCCAGGTCCGGACGCTTAGATAGATAATTGCCCCCGACAGAACCCGGCTTATAGGTATCTTTGCACCAAACG
>JAYRIO010000027.1:0-6188 GCA_041906745.1 Patescibacteria group bacterium | reverse complement strand
TCTGCCGAACTGGGGCAGCGGCGGTCCGGACGTAACCAGCACGACCGCGACCGCATTCGTCTCGACCCATCCGCACTGCCACCTCCAATCCGGCTGGAAGTTCCAGTGGGCGCCGTCGACGGCAGCGGATCCGGGCGATAACCTCGGCGAGGTCACGAGTCCGTGGACCACGTTCGGCCCCACGAACGCCTCGGGCGTCACCACGACCACGGTCGGCCTCACCGGCGCCGGCGACCGGATCTGGATGCGCGAAGCCCTGCAGACCGGCTACCTTGGGTTCGGCTACAGCAACGGCAACAACCCGAACAGCGCCGAGCTGTACTGCCACACCGACGTCCTCAACTACGATAACTACGACTTCATCCTGAACCCGCAGGCCAGCCATACCTACTACTGTGTTGCCCTGAACGTACAGACGCCGGATACCAGCGACCACTCGAACGTCGCGGTCGCCGGCGTCTGCCAAGCGCCGTACGCCGTCTTCACGCTGACGAATACCGGCACCGGCCCGATGACCTCGCCGAGCCAGTACCGGATCTACCGCAACAATGTCCTTACAAGTACGCAGACCTTCCAGCTGACCGCCGGGCAAAGCCAAGTCGTCAGCGTGGCCGCCACCGGTGACTCGATCCGGGTCGAGGCCGACCAGCTGCCGGGACACACTGGCGCCCCGCAGGCGACGATCGAGCACTGCGGCACACCGAACCAGCCACCGGTCGCCAACGACGACAGCGCCGCCACCACCATGAACACGCCCGTCGTCGTCAACGTCCTTGCCAATGATTCCGACCCGGACGGCACGTTGGTGCCGGGAACCGTCACGGTAACGCACGCCCCGCTCCACGGCGTGGTCAGTGCGATCAACGGCCTGACCGGCGCCACCACGTACGCGCCGAACGCCGGTTTCTTCGGCACGGACACGTATACCTACCAAGCGTGTGACAACGACGGCCTGTGCGACACGGCAGTCGTGACCGTTACGATCAAGGCTCCGCCGTTGGCCGTCGATGACACCGTGACAACGCCGTTCCAGACCCCCGTGACCGTGCCGGTGCTCACCAATGATTCGGATCCGGACGGCAGCCTGGTGCCGTCGACGGTCACAGTCACGAGCGCGCCCACACACGGTGCGATCACGAACGTCAACCACAGCACCGGCGAGGTCACCTACACGCCGAACATCGGCTTCACCGGCACCGACTTCTTTACCTACCAAGTCTGTGACAACGACGGCCTGTGCGACACGGCGACGGTTGCCGTCTCGGTCGCGACCCGGGTCCTGCATCCTCCGGTGGCAGTCGACGACAGCGCGACGACGCCGCGGGATACCTCGACCGTCGTGGACGTGCTCGCGAACGATTCCGACAGTGACGGGACGCTGGTTCCCTCGACCGTTCTCGTGACCCTGCCGCCCGTCCATGGCACGATCAGCTTCGTCAACCCGACGACCGGCGAGGTCACCTACGCGCCGACGGCCGGATTTTCGGGCACCGACCAGTTCACCTACCAGGTCTGCGACGACGACGGCCTGTGCGATACCGCGATCGTCGTCATCCACGTCGTGGCGCCGCCGCCCGTGCCGCCAGTGGCCAACGACGACAGCGCATCGACCACGGAAAACGCGCCGGTCTCGATCGATCTGCTCGCGAACGATTCCGACAGTGACGGCGTCGTCGTGCCGGCGACCGTGACGGTGGTGAGCGGCCCGCTCAATGGCACGGTGACGATCAACCATACGGACGGTTCGGCGACGTACACGCCCACACACGGTTTCAGCGGCGTCGATACCTTCACTTACCAGGTGTGCGACAACGACAGCTTGTGTGACACGGCGACGGTCACGATCGCCGTCAGCGCGCTCTTGCCGCCGGTCGCCAACGACGACAGCGCGGTGACCGCGCCCTCGACCCCTGTGACGATCGACCTGCTGGCGAACGACACCGATGCTGACGGTACGCTGGTACCGGCAAGCACCACGGTCGCGCTGCTGCCGACCCATGGCAGCGTGTCCATCAACCCTCTCAGCGGCCAGGCGACATACACCCCCGACAACGGCTTCTTCGGATCCGACACCTTCAGCTACATCGTGTGCGATAACGATGGCCTCTGCGATACGGCAACCGTCTTCGTCACGGTGACCGAACCCGAGCCAGTGCCGCCGGTGGCGAACGACGACGCGGCAGTCACCGACCAGGACACGTCCGTGGTGATCCCCGTCCTCACGAATGACAGTGATAGCGATGGCGTCCTGGTACCGGGCACGGTGACCGTCACCGTACCGCCGGCCAACGGCACGATCGACTCAATCAATCCGCTCACGGGCGCGATCACCTACACGCCGGACACAGGCTACAGCGGCCTTGATACCTTCACCTACCAGGTCTGCGACGACGACGGGCTGTGCGACACGGCAACCGTTACGATCGGCATCAACGAGGCGCATGTCCCGCCGGTAGCCAACGACGACAGCGCCGCCACCACAACGAACACCCCAGTCGTGGTACCGTTGCTGGGGAACGACTTCGATATCGACGGCACGATCGTCATCGGCACGACCACGGTCGTCTCGAACCCGACCCACGGCACCGTCACCATCAACGGCACGACCGGCAATGCCACGTACACGCCGGCCACCGGCTTCACTGGCACCGACCAGTTCACCTACCAGGTCTGTGACAACGACGGCCTGTGCGATACCGCCGTCGTCACCGTACGCGTGACCGCGCTCGGCGAGCCGCCCGTGCCGCCGACCACCCCAACGCCCCCACCGCTCTTGGTACCGGCCGCCGTTCCCCTGGCCGTCACACCGGTTACGCCGCCGGCACCAGCGGCAGGCGCGCTCATGTTCGGCGCCAACCAGTTCGTCCTGGCAGCCCAGAGCCAACCGCTGTCGACCCATGGCGTCCTCCAGATCACGACGAACCAACCGCAGACCTTCTACCTGGAAGCTCGGAATGCGACCGCGGCCAACCTGATCAACCTGGACACGAAGACGGTCTTCCCGCTCACCTTCGACCAAAACCTCAAACTCTGGACCGGTACGTTCTCATTCCCGACTGCCGGCACGTTCCACCTGCAGGGACAGATCCTGAACGGCACGCAGAGCTACACCCGGGCGATCAACCAGATCGTCGTCAGCGACCCCTCGACGGTCTCCGGCAACGGCCAGTCGGTGGATGCGACCGTGACCGTCTACGAGCGGGATGTCGCGACCGGTGCGTTCCACCAGTGGAACGGCTCGACCTACGCGCATGCCAACCCGTTCCCGGTTGACGGCTCATTCTCGCTGGTGCTGCCGAGCGGCCAGTTCTACCTTCGCGTCCAGGCGCCAGGCTTCCGCACCGTCACCTCGAGGATCGTGTCCCTTGCCCAGCAGAGCTTGGTCTCCGCGCACGTCGAACTGCAGAGTTCAGGTATCGGCATCGCCCAATTCCTCAGCCAGTTTGCGCCGTCCGCACGCTCGAACAACTTCGAGGTCGCGGTGACCCAGCTGCCGCAACCGCAGCAGTTGCCTCTCGATACGCCCGTGCCGGGCATTGCCGCCCACGACCAAGACGGCACCACCACCGACATCGTCGCGGCCCAGCAACGTCCGACCGTGATCATGGTCTACGGCAACTGGAATACGCTCTCGCAGCAGCAGCTGGACGTCTTCTCATCGGTGGCCCAGTCACTCGCTAGCACCGCGACGTTCATTCCTCTCTCGACCATGGATCCCGACCGCGACGACCTCAGCTACCTGCAGCGCGGCGAGTATAACCTGCCGTTCTACAAGCCGACCGACGCGTTCTTCGACCAATACTTCATCGGCAGCCTGCCTGAGTTCTTGATCTTGGATGCCAACCATCGGCTCCTCAACAGCACCGTCGGGCCGCAATCGGTCGGCTCGCTGACGGCGCTGGTCTCGGGAACGTTGGGTGCGCAGTAAGCTGCGATCTACGGTACAATGGACGCTCAAAGGTAGTACGCATGGCTGACCATTCGCTTCGGGTCGTCAAAATCAGCGCGGATAGCCGCTTCTCGGACCGGTACATCACGGCGCAAATCAAGGAAGCGCCGGAACCGGGCCAGGCCGAGGCGGGCCGTATCTGCGCGCTGGTCGAGATCGAGGGATCGTGGCAGTCGAACGCCCAGATCGGGCAAACGATCATCAACACGGTCGCCCGGCATTACTACCGCGGCACCGAGAGCGACCCGCTCATGAACTTTGAAGCCGCGCTCAAGCGGGTAAACGAAAGCCTGACCGCGGCCACGCACACCGGCAACACCGATTGGATCGGCCACCTGCACACGGCGATCGTGCTGCTAGTCGGCGACACAGTGCACATCGCTGCCTCGGGCCGCAGTACGGCTACGCTCTACCGCGACGGCCACGGCTCACCGATGCTCGACACCGCGCAGGACCAAAGCGCTGCACCGGGCAAGGTCTTCGCGACGCTCCTCTCCGGCACGATCGAACCGACCGACCGCCTGCTCGTAGCTAGCTCCGGCTTGCTGAAAGTCCTGACCCCGGTCGAGGTCGACCACTGCCTTGGAGCACCCACGCCCGACGAGGCAGTCGCCCAGCTGGGCTCGATGCTCCGGGCCAAGCGGGGCAGCTGGGTCCACGGCTTCTACATCGACGCGGCAGCTGAACCGGCGCCGGACGTAGTGGTCAGCCACGGGGCCGGCATTGCGGGCGCGCACGCCCAGGCCAGCCAGTTCTTCGCATCGCTGAAGCGCTACATCGCGCCCGTGTCAGGCGGATCGGGCAGCACGCCCGTCCCGGCCAAGGAAGCGGCAACGGATGCCGCCTTGCTGCCCAAGGGCAGTGAGGCCTGGGCACGGTTCCAAGCCTGGTCGAAGCAGGCCGGCGACCACCTCCGGACCACCGTCGGGCCGCGGCTGCGGACCCACGCCGGGACGGCGCGCCAGCACGCGCAGGCGTTGGCCCACCGGCTCCGCCGGGCGGCAACGGCCAAGCCGGCCGAAGCAGCCGGATCAAAGGCGGCCGCGGCGCAACCCGAAAGCCTGATCGGCAAGTCGGTCTTCGCGATCAAGGATTACGCCGCCCATGCCAACGAACCCGCCGCGCCGGCGCTGCCGACGATTACCGACTACACCGCCCCGCCGCCTACGCCGGCGCCGCGGCGCCGCGGCCAGCTCAAGGAGACCGTCACGCAGCTGTGGCAACGGATCGCGTCCCGGATCGAGTGGCGCTCCGTACTGTTCGGGCTGGTCGCCATCGTCCTGTTCGCGATCCTGGTCGCCAACATCCGCGTCATTACCCGCCAGCATACGACCGAACAGTCGAAGCAAGCCTTGAGCAGCCAGCTCCATGACCTGCAAGACAAGCTGGAGGAGGCCCGCTTGGCCCGCATCTTCAACCAACCTGACAAGGCGACCGCTGCCCTGCAGACCGTCCTCGACGGGCTGCCAGCACTCCTGTCATCGGCGGTCGCCGACGATGCGAAGGCGTTGCAGGCCAAGACGACCACCGAGCTGGACGCGCTGACGCAAACGACCCGCCTCGACACCCTGCAGCAGCTTGCCAAGCTGCCTGGCAGCACCCGGTTCGTCCGGTCAGGCGATGCCGCCGTGGCGCTCAATGCCCAGGGAACCGCGGTGACGGTCGTCTCGCTGGCCGACGGGAAAACCAAGGCCGTGCCGCTCGGTGCGCACGCGAACGCTGGCGGCGTAACAGCCCTCGACAATGCACCGGGGTTCGCCCTGGCACTGAATGACGGTCTCGCCAAGCTCGGCGCGGACGGCCAGCTGACGGATATCGCGCTGTCCGGCGCCGCGCATCCGGCGACCGGTATCGCGTCGTTCTTCGGCAACCTGTACGCGTTGGATGCCAGCGGCGGCCAGATTTGGAAGTACACGGCGGTGAAAGAAACGTTCAGCAAGGCCGAGGGGTACGTCACCGACGGCACCACCCTTGCGAACGCCATCGATCTCGCGGTCGACGGCCAGGTGTATGTCCTGCGCTCGGACGGCAGCGTCACTCGGTTCAACCGCGGCAAGGCGGATACCTTCGCGCTCGCCGCGCCGCCCGCGCCCACGAGCACGCTGACCGCGCCCAAACAGCTGACCACCACCAAGGACAGCAACAGCTTCTTCATTCTGGACGGCGGCCGTGTCTTGAAGTACGACAAATCCGGCCACTTCCAGTCGCAGTACGCGTTCAAAGACCTGGCGTCCATCGA
>JAYRIO010000026.1:0-3346 GCA_041906745.1 Patescibacteria group bacterium | reverse complement strand
CTGCCCCTCGGACACGGCGAAACTCTGCAAGTGGCCGTACAGGGTGCTCCAGCGGGCGTTGTGGCCGATCACGATGTACTGGCCGTACGCGTAATAGTTGCCGTTGATTAGCATCCGTTTTTCAGCAGTGACTGTGCCGTCGGCCGCGGCGTAGATCGGCGTCCCGGCCGCATTAACTAAATCCACGCCGCCGTGGCCGCCGCCGGGTTGAAACGGCGTCGAGCCGCCGAAGTAGGTGCTGATGTACCGGTAGTTGGTCGGCCACTGGAACCCCACCGGCGACACGCCCCGGTCCTTCGCTTGGACAGTGCCGGGACCCGACCCCTTCGACAGCCTGGCCCGCAGCGAGGACAGCTCGGATTCCACCTGCGCGTTCAGCTTCTTGGCTTGGTCGACCTCGGCTTGCAACTGCTTCTGCTGCTGCACGGTTTGACTGAGCAGGGCGTCCTTGTGCGCTTTCTCGTCGCTGAGGCCGGCCTGGTACGCCTCTTGCTGCGCCTTGAGCCCGGTGAGCTCGCCTTTCTTCGATTCCAAGTCGTGCTGGTCCTGCTCGAGCTTGGTCTTAAGCGTCGTGATCTGTCCGATCGTGGCGTCGATATGCTCCTCAAGCACGGACAGGTACTGGTTATGGTCGATCACGTCGGAAATCGAGCTCGAACCGACGATCATGAACAGCAGGTCGTCGGTCGAGGTTTCATACATGACCCGGAGCGCCTCGTCCTGGTTGCGCTGCTGTTCGTCGAGCTCTTTCTGCTTGGCTGTGATCTGGCCCTCTAAATCCGAGATGCCGGCACTGGTCGCATCAACCTGCCCCGACAGGTCATTGATCTTGCCCTGGGTTGAATCGATGTCGTCAGACAGATCACTGATCTGCGAGGACAGCGCTGCGGCATCCTTCTTCTTTTGGTTGGCCGCAGCCTGTTGCTGCTGGATCTTTTTGTTGAGCGCGGCCTGTTGCTGCTGCAGCTGGTTGATCTGCTGCTGGCTGGTAGCGGCGTACGTGCTGCCCGGCAACATGCCGAACACGAGCGCCGCGATCGCCATCGGCACGTACAGGTTGCCTA
Source organism: Patescibacteria group bacterium (assembly GCA_041906745.1). Classification (GTDB taxonomy): domain Bacteria; phylum Patescibacteriota; class UBA1384; order JACPKC01; family JACPKC01; genus JBBUCD01. The sequence goes on along the minus strand of JAYRIO010000026.1, from coordinate 2,282 downwards.
GGATTCGGTCCCGCCTCATCGTAGGCCGAGTATAGCACAATGCTTGCGGGACGGGGCGTCATCTGGTCAAATGCCTAGCAGACTTTGAAAGGCGGACTTAACAATATGGCGGTACGACATTGCATGAATATGTTCCAGCAAAACTGGTCAGACGAGAAATATCTGTGCGTCGGGCTTGACCCGAAACTCGAAGACGTCAAGCGGGCGTTCCCGCACGAATCGAATCTTTCCGAAGCCATCTACTACTACTGTCGCACCATCATTAACGCAACCAAAGCGTTCGCGTGTTCCTACAAACCAAACTTCGGCTTCTTTGCGGGAAAAGGCCTGGCTGGCATTCGGGCGCTCCCGTATGTAACCGAACATATCCGATGCGAGGCCCCGCACGTTCCGATCATCCTCGATAGCAAAACTGGCGATATTGGGAGAAGTAACCAAGAGTACGCCGGCATGCTCGACGAGTTTGGGGTCGACGCCCTGACCGTTGCACCGTACCTGGGCATTGGAACGCTTGAGGAGTTCGTGCGCTTCCAGCATAAGGCGGTGTTCGTTCTCTGTCGGACGTCGAACAAAGAGGCCGGTGAGTTCCAAGATCGCCGCGACAGCTTCAGGATCGATGAGCCGCTCTACATCAGCGTTGCCAAGGCAGTCGCCGACCTGCACACCTACCGGGGCAACTGCGGACTCGTCGTCGGCGCGACCTACCCGAAAGAGCTGCAAGCCGTCCGCGCCGCAGCACCCGAAGTTCCATTCCTTATTCCCGGAATCGGTGCGCAAGGAGGAGACCTGGCCAGCTCGGTGTCATCCGGAGCGAGGACGATCAAGAAGGATGGCATCCTCGTAAACGTCTCCAGCGATTTGCTACGGAATGGCTTGGACGGCGTGGAAGCCGTCGCAGAGGAGTATCACAACAAGATCAAACAGGCACTCTTTGCTAGAGCCTAGATATATACCCGCGCACCGCTCCGGCGGTGCCTTTTTATACCCGGACAAACTTGCGGACCGCGAACGAGCTCATGATACTGGCAATGCCCATGCCGATAAGCATGAGGGCGAGCAGGATGAGCACGGCGTAGTGCAGGAAGAACTGCTGCATATCCACCGACAGGAAGCTCGCGATCGACAGCAGGGGCACTGAGTTCGCCAAATCGAATTTCAGGAACAGGAAGAGCGAGCCGAAGGCGATCATGGCGCCGAGCACGCCGTAGAGCGCGGCTTCGAGGATGAATGGCCAGCGGACAAAGGCCTCGGTCGCGCCGACCAAGCGCATGATCTCGATCTCGTCGGACCGGGACAGGATGACGATCCGGGTCGTGTTGTAGATCAGGATGAACGATAGCAAGATGAAAATAATGGTCAGGATGATGCCGTTCCTGCGTACCGTCGTCTCGGTCTGCACAAGCGTATCGACGACGTTCTGGTTGTCCTGGTAGCTGATCCGACGCACCTGCTGGCTGTACTGGTCGGCCTCGAACACCTTGGCGATGACCGCCAGCTGCGACGGGTCCTGCGCCTTGATCACGATACTCCGCGGCAACGGGTTGTTTTCGGGCGTGATCAGGCTTTTGACTTTTTCGGACGCAGGGCGGTCCTGGAAGATCTCGAACGCTTTTTCCTTAGAGACATAGTCGACGCTCTTCACGTCCGGCCGGTTGGCGATCGAACGGCGGATGTCCTGGATCGTCGCCTCCGCCACGTCGTCGTTGAAGTACACCGACAGGTCAAGCTTGTCTTGGATACCCTGGGTAGTCTTCAGGATCACCACGGTCTGGACAGAAAAGACGCCGACGATAAAGAGCGTCACCGCCATCACGAGCACCGAGGCGATCGACAGCCACCAGTTGCGCCAGAAGTTGTTGAATCCGAGCCGGAAGACGCGGCCCAGGCTACGGAAACTCATGCGCCAGCCTCCTTGGCGGCCACCTCGCTCGGCACCACGTACTTGCCGACCTTTTCATCCGAGACGATCCGGCCGTGCTCGACCACGATCACCCGGCGTTTCAGCTTGTCGACGACAGCCTTGTTGTGCGTCGCCAGGATGATCGTCGTGCCGCTCCGGCCGATCCGCTCGAGCAACTCGACGATTTCCCAGGTAGTCTCTGGATCAAGGTTACCGGTCGGCTCGTCGGCGATGAGGATGCGCGGCGAGTGGATCATCGCCCTGGCGATCGCGACGCGCTGCTTTTCGCCGCCCGACAGCTCGCTCGGATAGTTGTCCGCCTTGTCCGCCAGCCCGACGAGCGTCAGGATCTTGGGGACGCGTTCCTTGATATCAGCCGACG
>JAYRIO010000025.1:0-2217 GCA_041906745.1 Patescibacteria group bacterium | reverse complement strand
GCCGGGCAGATACAGGGCCTCCGCGAGCAGGTGGAGTTCCTGTTGATCCCGAGGCAGACGCGGCCCGACGGCACCGCCGAGCGGAGCTGCAGCTACTGGGCCGACTTCGTTTACGACGAGTGGACCGCCGACGGCTGGCGGCGCGTCGTCGAGGACGTGAAGGGCGTGCGGACGCCGGATTACGTCATCAAGCGGAAGTTGATGTTGTTCGTGCACGGCGTGGGGATTAGGGAGGTTTGATGGCCGGCGGATGGATAAAGGTCGAGAAAAGCACCATCCGTAAGTCAGAGGTGACCGCAATCGCGCGCCTGCTTGGGGTTACGCGCCATCACGCGCTCGGCCTGCTCGTCGAGTTTTGGGCGTGGGTAGACGACATGGCTGTAGACGGTGTTGTAGACGCATGTGTAGACGCCGATGTAGACGCGACGTTTGCGACACCAGGTTTCGCGGCTGCACTTGCTGTCGTGAACTGGATCAAGTTCGACCGCAAAAACGAGCTCACCGGCCGCGCAATCATCCCCAACGCGGATAGATATTTCGGAGAAAGCCTTAAAAAACGAGCACTTGCAAGCGAGCGTCAAGCGCGTTGGCGCGCAAAACATGTAGACGCTCATGTAGACGCTGTAGACGTTTCGCGTAACGCAACACCGTCTACCAGACTAAGACCAGACAAGACAAGACTAAACAAGACAACTTCAAAAGCTATAGCTCGCGTTCCGCTCGCACAGCCAGCAGACGAGCACATCGAGCTTGCAAGGAGTCTCGGCGTTGACTGCCAAGCCGAGTTCGACAAGTACCGCGACCACTTCGCCGCCAATGGCCGACGCCATAAAGACGAGGTTGCGGGGTTCCGTAACTGGCTGCGGCGGGCGGCGACCTATGCCCGGCCCAAGCCCACTGCCAAGCACGACAACCGCGCCGCTTTTGCGAGCGACATCCTGGGAGCCGTAGGCCATGAAAAATCCTCCGACGACGAACCTCGGGACATCACCGGGCAGGCCGTCCGGGTCGCCTGACGTCATCGACTGGCTGTTTGCCAAGCTGCTGACGATGTTCGGCCGCTCCTGGGCCGACATGTGGACCGGGGTGCCGCCGGATACGGTCAAGGCCGACTGGCGGGCTGCGCTGGCCTGCTACGACGCGGAGACGGTGCGGCTGGCTTTCGAGTCGATGCACCGGGACGCGCGGCAGTTCCCGCCCAACCTGTCCGAGTTCTCGGCCCTGTGTCGTCAGTTCAAGCGTGTTGGCCCGCATGTGCTGGCGATCACCGACAACCGCCGTGATCCGCCGCCTGGCGGGTTCCAGTCCATCCGCGATCTGCTCAAGGCGCGGCAATGAACCGGGGCGTGAAGATCAGTTCTACCAGCAAGCAATGGTGGGGACTGTGGTTATCGTCCGGTGACGACGAGTACCCAGGCAATAGCTTGACGATCGTCGGATTCGGTTGGCACGTCAGCATACCGATGCCACGCATCATTCCGCCCTATCGCGAGAAGGTCGTGGCGGAATTTTGGGACGAGGCCACGATTACGCGGCTCGGCCGCGACTGGTACTGGAGAACAGATCGCCGCGAGTTCGGATTCTCGCTGATGGAAGGGTTTTTCAGCCTACGCTACGGGCGGCAGGCCGACGACAGCACGATGGATCGCCGATGGGGTTGCTTCCTGCCGTGGACGCAGTGGCGCTTCGTCCGGTTCAGCCTTTACGACCTCGCCGGCCAACACTTCTGGACGCGCCTGAACGATCGCAGCGGCGTCAAAGGCTGGGAGGAACAGCACGATGCTATAACGCGCGTGCCGAAGGCGCGATTCGTGTTCGACGACTTCGACGGAAAGCGAATCGAAGCGACGACACACATCGAGGAACGCGAGTGGACGTTCGGCACAGGTTGGTGCTCGTGGCTGCGGTTCTTCACGCCCAACAAGGTTCGCCGGTCGCTTGACATCGCGTTCAGCGAGGAAGTCGGCCCCGAGAAAGGTAGCTGGAAGGGCGGCACGCTCGCGCACGGCATCGACATGCTGCCCGGCGAACTCCACGAGGCCGCGTTCCGACGGTACTGCGAGCGAGATCACCGATCGAAGCACGGCACGTTCCGGCTCAAGTTCGTTGGAGCGGTCGCATGACCGACCACCTGGCCCGCGTCGCCGCTATTGCCGAGCGCGAGCGCGCGAAGGCCGAGGCTCGCCGGGCCGACATGCGCGCCCAGTACCCGGAGTT
>JAYRIO010000024.1:0-4859 GCA_041906745.1 Patescibacteria group bacterium | reverse complement strand
GTCAACGGTGGTTTCGGACAGGCCCTTGACCGCGCCGCTCGTCACGTCGGTGACCACGCCGACCAGCTTGCCAGCGACGTCCTCGCCGCCCTGCAAGGCGTCTGTGACCGCGGTCGAGGCGGCGCCGGCCGTAGCACCCACTACGTCGCCTGCGCCTTCGACGACCGACTTGATCGCATCACGGGCCGACCCGGCCAGACTGCTCAGGATTCCATCATCCGCCATACGAACCTCCAGCGTGCGCTCTACTATTGCTCCTATCCTAGTAAACTTCAGACAGCCTTATGGTGTGGATATCTTGGCGTGCACCGATCCGCAGCTGGCCCACAGACCGCGGCCGACTGATCGCGCCTCGGCTTGCAGCTGCTTAAACTCTTCCGCCTTGGTCACGTCCGGCGGAATCGTCAGGATAGCGGCGTAGCCGTCGCGGAGCATCGTGGCGTTCACCAGTGCGTCGCCTACCCAGACAAAGCGCAGCAACCGGCCGTAGCGGTCTGTTTCCGAAACATCCTTGGTGAGCCTGACTGTTTTGCCAAGGACGAGCCCGCTGTTGTGCGCTGCCGCTTCCTGCCCGAAGCACTCGTTCTTTCCTTTGGTAATTTCGGGCGTGTCCATGCCGATGTACCGCACTTTCCGGCCGTCGGCCAGCTCGACCGTGTCACCGTCGATCACCCGGCTCACGATCACGGTCTCGCCGGTTGGTGCGGCCTGTGTCGGTTTCGTGGTCGCTGCTACCGGATCTGTGGTCGCCCTGGTTGGCTGCTGCGTCGGCGCAGGATCCGGCTGCTGGTCGGTTGGTGTTGGTGGCGCCGGATCAGCAGGCGCTGCTGCGGGGTCGGAATCGGTCGGCACGGCCTCGGCCAGCAGCTTCTGGAGGTCGGCGTTCCCAAACCGGCCGAGCAGCGCCAACCCAAGCACGACCACCAGTCCCACCAGATTCGATGCCGCCCGCCTCCGTCTCATGGGCCGAGTATACGGCAAGCGGCCCCGAAAGGCCGCTTTGTCTCAAGTCGCGGATCGCTGTTACGCGAGCAGTTTGTCGATGTGGGACAGCAATTCGGTCTTGTCCGTGAGGCCCACCGACATGCCGGCCGGTTTCCCGTCCTTGAAGTAGATCGTGGTCGGGATGCTCTGGACGCCGTACTGCTGCGACACGCTCGGGTGCGCGTCGACGTCGAGCTTCACCAGATCAACCTTGTCGCCGTAGTGGGCGGCCACTTCGTCGAGAATCGGCGCCATCGCTTTGCATGGCCCGCACCATTCGGCCCAGAAGTCGACGACGACGGGCTTGGTTTTTGATTGGTCAAGGACCTTGGCTTGGAAGTCTTGGGCGGTGACGTCAGCGAGATTGGACATAGGACTCCTTGGTTACGGTAGAGGCACGAGTATAGATCAATTTATTTTGTAGGGGTAGGAGGGGCTCGTTCCTGTAGGGGCAGGAGGGCTCAGAGTTGCGAAGCCCGCCCTCCTGCCCCTACCACCCCACCTCCCGGCACGCTTCCTCGCTTCGCGAGTAGGTCGCTGTGCGACCTAGGAGCACTTCGAGTAGCCGCAGGAGCTGCAGAGCATGCAGCCCTCGGTCATCTCGAGCATCGCGCCGCATTCCGGGCAGGCCGGAGCCAGGCCGAGGTTGGCCAGGCTGGGCGCGGTCATCGTGGCCGTAGCGGTTTTCGCAGGTACTGTCGCGACCGCGGCCGCTACCTGGTGCTGGATCTCGTTACTGACGGCATTCAACTGCGCGTCCGGCGCGGGCGTCAGCGGCGTGTCGCCACCGAGCGTTTCCGCGGCGGCCGGAGCCGGCTCGCCGAAATCCAAGGCCAGCTTCGGTTGTTCGCGGGTGGTGTGTTTGGTGAGCACCCGGGCCATCGCGTCCGGGATCGACAGGATCATCACGCCCTCGCTCCAAATGGGGCTGGGTCCGCGGATCCCTTTCAGCTGGTCGATCACCTCGTTCACCTCGATGCCGGAGCGCAGCGCCAACGACGCCAGGCGCGAGATCGCCTCGGTCTTGGCCGCGAAGAAGCCGCCGTTCTTGCCGATCGCCGTGAAGATCTCGTACGGCTTGCCCTGCTCGTCGTCGTTGATCGTGACGAACATCGTGCCGTAGGCCGTGGTCATTTTGTACGTGGTGCCGCGCATCACGTCCGGCCGCTTGCGGGGCACGATGCCCATCGGGACCGGGGCAGCCGGCAGCGCGGCCGCTTGCTTGGCCAAGGCCGCCGTGTCGTTGGCCGCTTCCTCGGACTTCACGTTCAGCACCTGCACGTCGCGCGAGCCGTCGCGGTACACCGTGCCGCCCTTGCAGCCCAGGTCGTACATCAGTTGGTACAGCTCGCCCACTTGCTCGCGGGTGTACTCGTTCGGCACGTTGCAGGTCTTGGAAATCGAGGAGTCGATCCAGCGCTGGATCGTCGCCTGGACGCTGATGTGTTCCTGCGGTTTCAGGTCCATCGCGGTCACGAAGTAGTCGGGCACCGGCTGGTTCGGATGCGACTTGACCCAGTTGTCATAGACGGCCACGCGCTCCTCGTGGACGCCCAGGCGCGACTTGCGTTGGTAGGTCCAGTGGTAGAACGGCTCGATGCCGGTGCTGGTGCCGACCATGGTGCCGATCGTGCCGGTGGGCGCTTGAGTGTTCAGCGTCACGTTCCGCAAGCCGTGCTTCTTGATGGCATCCTTCACGTGCTGCGGCAGCATCTCGACGAAGCCGGTCTTCAGGTGCTTCTTGGCGTTGAACTTGGGGAACGAGCCCTTCTCCTTGGCAATCTCGACGCTCATGAGGTAGCACTCGGTGCTGAAGAACTCGTAGAGCCGGTCGATGAAGGCGTTGCCCTCCTCGCTGCCGTAGCGGACGCCAAGCTTGATCATCATCTCGGCCAGGCCGATGCTGTTGAGGCCGACGCGCCGTTCGGACTTCTGCTGCTGCTCGTTCTCCTCGAAAAAGTACGGCGTGGCGTCGATCACGTTATCCAGGAACCGGGTGGCGGCGCGGATCGTACGCCCAAGCTCGGCCCACTTGACGTCTTTTTTCTCTTCGTCGACGAAGGCCGCGAAGTTGACCGATCCCAGGTTACACACGCCCCAGGCCGGCAGGCCCTGTTCGCCGCACGGGTTCGTGCACTGGATCGGCGCGAAGTAACTGGACGGGCTCATCTTGTTGTACCGGTCAATGAAGAACAGGCCCGGCTCGGCCGACGACCAGGCCGAGTCGATCACCTTCTCCCACACGTCCTTGGCGCGGACCGACTTGTAGGCCACTACCTTCTTGCCCAAGCCTTTCCAGGTATCCAGGTTGCCGTCCCACATCGTGTCGTAGTCGGGGTCGGTCCGGTCGGGAAAGACCAGGGTCCACTCGCGGTCGTGCTTGACCGCATCCATGAAATCGTCAGTCAGGCCGACCGAGATGTTGGCGTTGGTGATCTTGCCCATCTCGGTTTTCGAGCTAATGAATTCCAGCACGTCCGGGTGCCAGACATTCAGAATGAGCATGAGCGCGCCGCGCCGCGAGCCGCCTTGTTCGATGAGGCCGGTCACGAAGCTGTAGAGCGAGCCCCAGCTGACCGAGCCCGAACTACGGCCGTTCACGCCTTTGACGTAATCGTACTTGGGCCGCAGGCTCGACAGGTTGATGCCCACGCCGCCGCCGCGCGACATGATCTCGGCCATGCGGCTCAAGGTGGTCATGATGCCTTCGCGGGAATCCGACGGGCTCGGGATCACGTAGCAGTTGTAGTACGTGAGCGCTTGGCTGGTGCCGGCACCGGTCAGGATCCGGCCGGCCGGCACGAATTTCCAGTCGTTGAGGATGCCCGCGAACTCGTCCTCCCACTTTTTGCGCAGCCGCGGCGTCTTTTCGACACTGGCGATGCCCTTGGCGATCCGCTGGTGCATCTGGGCCGGGTCGGTCTCGAGCGGCTTGTCGATGTGCTCGATCGCGCGGGTTACCTCGCCGCCGTCACCGCGCAGCCGCACCGTCACCTCGCCGTTGGCCAGCTGCGTCACGGTGCCGATCTCGCGCTGGCTGGTTTCCAGGTTGGTGCACACCACCACCGTGTCGCCGAGCTTGAGCGTGTCCTTCTTGCCGTCTTTCAGCGCGTAGCGGTCCAAAAAGATCTTGTACCCGATCTCATTGAGCTTGTTGACGGTCGTCGTGGTCGGGTCGTAGTGGGGTTGCGTTCCTCGGGCCATGGCACTCCTCTCCTGTGCTGATAGTGTGGCTGTCGGGTGCGGATCCGGTTCAGGTCATGGTGAATCCTGCGCGGTCTGCGTCGCCGCGTCCGCCGACGCTTCTTGCCGGAGGACGTTCTGCAGCTCCTGCTCGAACGCCTCGAGGTTGTCGAACGAGCGGTAGACGCTGGCGAAGCGGAGATAGGCTACAGGATCAATGGTTTTCAAATGCTCCAGGACCATGCCGCCGATCCGCTGCGAGCTCACCTCGGACTTGCAGGTGGCGTACAGGTCGCGCTCGATCGCGTCGGCCATCGCCTCGGCTTTCTCGATGACGAGCGGCCGTTTTTCGGCGGCCAGCTTGATGCCCTGCAAGAGCTTTTCTTTGGAGAACGGCTGTTTCGTGCCGTCGCGCTTGAGCACGAGCAAGTTGAGCACCTCGATCCGCTCAAACGTGGTGAAGCGGAATTGGCAGGCCATGCACTCGCGCCGACGCCGGATGGCTTGCTCGTCCTCGCGCGAATCGATCACCCGCGTTTCCCCGTTGTGGCAGCCGGGACAGGTCATGGTTCAAAAAAGAAAGTCCAGGGTAAAACCCAAGATCTTGTGCTACTTCACGCAGTCTAGCCGCTACATGTTGTGGTGTCTTGTGGACAAGCACCCGCTCTCGAAGCCAAGAAAAAAGACGCCGT
>JAYRIO010000023.1:0-7096 GCA_041906745.1 Patescibacteria group bacterium | reverse complement strand
GGCCGTGGCAACGTGCACTTCGCCAACTCGGTCGACCAGGCGCCGCGCTACGCGACCCCTGGCGTCCCGGGCGAGGAAAAGACGCTCCACCTTGTCGTGCAGCACTTGGCCGACGTCGGGTTGGTCGGTATGCCGAACGCTGGCAAATCGACGCTGCTGGGCCGCTTGAGCGCCGCCAAGCCCAAGGTAGCCGACTACCCGTTCACGACGCTCGAGCCGCACCTGGGTATGGTCAACATCGGCGACGACCGGGTGGTGATGGCCGACATCCCCGGCCTGATCGAGGGTGCCGCTGCCGGCAAAGGGCTGGGGCACCAGTTCCTGCGCCACCTGATGCGCACCACGGTCCTCGTCCACCTCGTGGACGCCCAGCACGCCGACCCCGAGGCGGCGTACGACACCATTCGCCGCGAGCTGGCCGCATTCGACCCGCATCTGGCGGCCTTGCCGGAGATCGTTGCCATCTCGCGCATCGACACGGTCGATACGGCGCGGCAGCAGGAATTGCTCCGCACGCTGCACCACCGCAACCCGATCGCGCTGAGCGCCGTGAGCGGCGAGGGGATCGAACAGCTGCTGCGGGCAATCGAGGCCGCGTTCCGGACCCTGCCGCCACGCGGCGCTTGACAACGGATCCCGGGCGCGTATACTAGGTCTAGCTACAGAAGGACAGGCTCTTTGGAAGAGAGCAAAGTGGCACACCACACATCCAGAACCTGACATCTGGAAGGTACCCATATCTCGTGGGTGATTTGGCTGTTGGCCGCAGCTGATCATGCACGGCAAAGGAGCGTACATGGCACGAACACAGTTTCATGAATCCTCGATTTCGGTGCCACTGCCGAACTTGATGGAGATCCAAACGCAGTCGTACGACTGGTTCTTCAAAGAAGCGCTGCGGGAACTGTTCGATGAAATCTCTCCGGTGGAAGATATCACCGGCGAAAATTACTCCCTGTCCTTCGACGACTACTCGCTCGGCCAACCCAAGATCACCTAGGCCACGGCCCGGGCCCGGAACCTGACCTACAAGGCGTCGCTCCACTGCAAGGTCACGCTCACCAATAAGATCACCAAGAAGACCAAGCGCGGCGAGGTCTACTTCGGCGATTTCCCGCTCATGACCGACCGCGGCACGTTCATCATTAACGGCGTGGAGCGGGTCGTCGTGTCGCAGATCGTCCGCTCGTACGGCGTGCTCTTCGTGTCCGACGACGTGGTCGGCCGCAAGCTGTTCGGTGCCAAGATCATCCCGGCCCGCGGCGCCTGGCTCGAGTTTGAAACCAGCAACCGCGACGTCCTGTCGGTCAAGATCGACCGCAAGCGCAAAATCCCGGTCACGACGCTGCTCCGCGCCCTTGGCAACCTGTCGGAAGCCAAGATCAAGGAGCTGTTCGCCGACGTCGACACCAACGACGACCACAAGTTCATCGAGTCGACCCTGGCCCGCGACCCCGCCTCGACGTACGAAGAGGCGCTCGTCGAGGTCTACAAGCGGATCCGTCCCGGCGACCTGGTGACGCCGGAAACCGCCAAGACCTTCCTTGAAACGCTGCTGTCGAACCCGAAGCGGTACGACCTCGGGAAGGTCGGCCGGTACAAGATGAACCAGCGGCTCGGACTGGACCATCCGGAAACCACTGATTTTCGCGTCCTGCGACTCGACGACGTCGTCGAGGTAATCCGCGAGATGATCCGCCTCAACAACGACCCGGCCGCCGAGCAGGACGACATCGACCACCTCAAGAACCGCCGCGTCCGCGCCGTAGGCGAGCTGCTGCAAGGCCGGCTCCGTGTCGGCTTGCTCCGCACCGAGCGGATTATCCGCGACCGCATGTCGGTGGCCGATCCGGTCGCTGTCACCCCGGCATCGCTCGTCAACTCGCGGCCGGTCGTGGCGATTTTGCAGGAATTCTTCGCCAGCTCGCAGCTGTCGCAGTTTATGAACCAGACCAACCCGCTCGCTGAGCTCGAGCACAAGCGCACGCTTAACGCGACGGGTCCTGGCGGATTGTCGCGCGAACGCGCCGGCTTCGAGGTCCGCGACGTCCACACCTCGCACTACGGCCGTATCTGCCCGATCCAGACCCCGGAAGGCCCGAACATCGGCCTTGTCGGCTACCTGGCCAGCTACGGCAAGGTCAACAGCTACGGGTTCATCGAGACGCCGTACCTCAAGATCGAGCACAAGGGGAAGAAGCACACCGTCACCGACACGATCGAGTACCTCGACGCCTCGCGTGAGGACGAGGTCGTGATCGCCCCTGCCTCGGCCAAGATCGACAAGGACGGCACCCTACTCGACGACCGCCTGGTCGTCCGCTTGGGCGGCAAGCCGATCCTTGAGTCGGTCGACAAGATCGACTACATCTCGGTCTCACCGAAGCAGATCATCTCGATCGCGACCGCGCTCATCCCGTTCATCGAGCACGACCGCCCGGACCGCGCGCTCATGGGCTCGAACATGCAACGGCAAGCCGTGCCGCTCGTTCGGCCGCAGTCGCCGCTCGTCGGGACCGGTATCGAAGCCGACGCCGCGGTCAGCTCGGGCGCGGTGATCGTTGCCGAGCGCTCCGGCACGGTCAGCTATGTTGGTGGTAGCGAGATCGAGGTTGAGGTGGCCGGGAAAGACGGCGTCACCCACGACACCTACCGCTTGAACAAATTCATCCGCTCGAACCAGGCCACCTGCATCAACCAGCGCCCATTGGTCACGCCCGGCCAGACGGTCAAGGCCGGCCAGGTGCTGGCCGACGGGCCGTCCACGCAGGGCGGCGAGCTGGCATTGGGCCAGAACGTCTTGGTCGCCTACATGTCGTACGGCGGCTTGAACTACGAAGACGCGATCATCATTTCCGAGCGGCTGGTCAAGGACGACCGCTTCACCTCGATCCACATCGAGAAGTACTCGATCGAGATCCGTGACACCAAGCTCGGGCCGGAACTCATCACCCGCGACATCCCGAACGTCGGCGAGGAAGCCCTGGGCAACCTCGACGAGCAGGGCATCGTCCGTGTCGGCGCCGAGGTCCGGGCCGGCGACATCCTGGTGGGCAAGATCTCACCGAAGGGCGAGACCGAGCTCTCGGCCGAGGAAAAACTGCTCCGCGCGATCTTCGGCGAGAAGGCCAAGGACGTCAAAGACACCTCGCTCCGTCTGCCACACGGCGAACGCGGTAAGATCGTCGACATCAAGCTGTTCTCGAAAGAAGGCGGCGACGAGCTGTCATCCGGCGTCTACCAGGTCGTCGAGGTCTCGGTCGCCCAGATGCGTAAAATCTCGGTCGGTGACAAGCTGGCCGGACGCCACGGTAACAAGGGTGTCATCTCGGTCATCCTGCCCGAAGCCGAAATGCCGTACCTGCCGGACGGCACGCCGGTCGACCTCATTCTGAACCCGCTCGGCGTCGTGTCGCGCATGAACCTGGGCCAGATCTTGGAAACCCACCTTGGCTGGGCGGCGCATGAGCTGGGCTACAGCATCGCCTCGCCGGCGTTCAACGGCGTCAAGGAATCCAAGATCCAGGAGGAGCTCGAGAAAGCCGGTCTGCCCAAGAGCGGCAAGGTGCAGCTGTACGACGGCCGCACCGGCGAACCGTTCGACCAGCAGACCACGGTCGGCTACAACTACATCCTGAAACTGATTCACCTTGTCGACGACAAGATGCACGCCCGCTCGATCGGACCCTACTCGATGGTGACCCAGCAGCCGCTCGGCGGTAAGGCGCAGTTCGGCGGCCAGCGCTTCGGTGAAATGGAAGTCTGGGCGCTCGAAGCCTACGGCGCGTCCCATACGCTCCAAGAACTGCTGACGATCAAGTCCGACGATGTGGTCGGCCGCAGCAAGGCCTACGAATCGATCATCCGTGGCGAGGAGATCCACAAACCCTCGATCCCGGCCTCGTTCTACGTGCTCATCCGCGAGCTGCAGAGCTTGGGGCTCAACATCGAGCTCATCAGCCCGGACGGCACCCGGATCGACCCGAGTGCCAGCGGCGGCAAGCGGATCGCGCCGCCACCGCTGCCGGCTGACGCCGAGGCGGGCGAGGGATCGACCGACGAAGACCTGACGGAACTGCCCGAAGAAGAACCGGACCTTGTGTCCGAGCCGGTAGACGAAGCTGTGTCGGAGTAGGAGCGGCCATGGCAACCACCACCCCCATCAAAGGCAAGCGGACCTCGCAGAGCACCATCCACCTGTCCGACTTCAACTCGATCCAGATCTCGGTCGCGAGCCCGGAGAAGGTCCAGGATTGGTCGTACGGCGAGGTCTTGAAGCCGGAAACCATCAACTACCGCACGCAGAAACCTGAGCGCGACGGCTTGTTCGACGAGCGCATTTTCGGGCCGACCAAGGACTGGGAATGCTACTGCGGCAAGTACAAGAAGATCCGCTACAAGGGCGTCATTTGCGACAAGTGCGGCGTCGAGGTGACCCGCTCGTCGGTGCGACGCGAACGCATGGGCCACATCGAGCTGGCCGCGGCCGTCGCCCACATCTGGTATGTCCGGGGCGTCCCGAGCATCCTGAGCCTGATCCTGGACATCCCGGTATCCGACCTTGAGAAGGTGATTTACTTCGCCGGGTTCATCGTGCTCGATGTCGACGAAGAGCTTCGGGCCGAGCTGTTGAAGCAGCTGGAACAAGAGTACGAGGAACTGAAAGCCGATACGACGCAGCCGCAAGCCGCCCTGGCCGAGCTTGATGTGAACTACAAGGCGACCAAGCAGGAACTGGCCAGCCTGGCCCCGAAGATGATCCTGTCGGAAATGAAGTACCAGCAGATGTCGCTCCGCTACGGCAGCGTCATCCGCGTGGGTATCGGCGCCGAGGCGATCTTCGAGCTCTTGCGCACGCTCAACGTCGACGAGACGATCAAGCAGCTCACTGACCGCGCGGAAGACGCTGGCGAAACCACCAAACGCCGGCTCCTGAAGCGTATCCAGGTGCTGTCCGAAATGGCCAAGGCCGACATCAAGCCCGAGTGGCTCGTGCTCCAGCGCCTGCCGGTCATCCCGCCCGACCTGCGTCCAATGGTCCAATTAGACGGCGGCCGCTACGCCGCGTCCGACCTCAATGACCTGTACCGCCGGGTCCTTAATCGCAATAACCGGTTGAAGAAACTGCTGGCCCAGGGTGCGCCCGAGGTCATCTGCCGTAACGAGAAGCGCATGCTCCAGGAAGCCGTCGATGCCTTGATCGACAACTCTGCCCGTCGCAGCCGTGCCGTCAGCACTGGCGCGACCCAACGCCGCCTGCGCTCGCTGTCGGACATGCTCCGCGGCAAGCAGGGCCGGTTCCGCCAGAACTTGCTTGGGAAACGCGTCGACTACTCGGGCCGTTCGGTCATCGTCGTCGGTCCGGAACTCAAGCTCAACCAGTGCGGCCTGCCGAAGACGATGGCGCTCGAGCTCTTCAAGCCGTTCGTGATCAGCCGACTCGTGAACGAGGGCTACATCCAGAACGTCAAGAACGCCCAGCGCCTGATTGAACGTGGCGCGCCGGAAGTTTGGGATGTCTTGGAGCGGGTCACGTCCGAGAAGTTCGTGATGCTCAACCGCGCCCCGACCCTCCACCGCTTGGGTATCCAGGCATTCCGCCCGGTCCTCATCGAGGGCAAGGCGATCCAGCTCCACCCGCTCGTCTGCCAGGCGTACAACGCTGACTTCGACGGCGACCAAATGGCCGTCCACGTGCCGCTGTCCGAGCCGTCGATGTGGGAAGCCAAGGAAATCATGCAGTCGAGCAAGAACCTGCTGAAGCCGGCCTCCGGCCAACCGGTCGTCTCGCCGAGCTTGGACATGGTGTTCGGCTCGTACTACCTGACCACGTTCGAAATTGGCGTACAGGGCGAGGGCAAAGCCTTTTCCGGCAAGAACGAGGCGATCCTGGCCTACCACATGGGCGACCTGCACGTCCGGGCCAAGATCAAGGTGAAGATGTCGCTGACGGACGAGGGCGAGTCCGAACTGGTGGAAACCTCGGTCGGCCGGATCCTGTTCAACAACATCCTGCCCAAGGAGCTCCGCTTCGCCAACGACGAGATGAATTCCAAGGCGCTCAAGAAGCTGGTCCAGAAGTGCTTCACGGTCCTTGGTACTGATGCGACCGCCGAGATGGTCGACAAGATCAAGTACCTCGGCTTCGAGCACGCACTGAAGTCGGGCATGACGATCGCGATGAGCGATATCTACATCCCGTCCGAAAAGGGTGACATCGTCACCGAGGCGTCGAAGCAAGTCGACCAGATCCACTCGTTCTTCGAGCAGGGCCTGATTACCGATGCCGACCGCCGGCTGCAGACGATCCAGATCTGGCAGCAGGTCCGTGACCGGATCGGCAGCGCTATGGTCGACGGGTTCGACGTGAACAGTCCGGTCTACATCGCCACGACCTCCGGCGCCCGCGGTTCCGCCAGCCAGCTGAACCAGGTCGCGGGTATGGTCGGCCTGGTGGTGAACCCGACCGGCGCCGTCATCGAAACCCCGGTCGTCTCGAACTACAAAGAAGGCCTGACCGAGCTTGAGTACTTCATTTCGACCCACGGCGCGCGCAAGGGTCGTGCCGACACCGCGCTCCGCACCTCGGACGCCGGCTACCTGACCCGCCGCCTTGTCGACGTGGCGCAGGACGTCACCGTGTCGATGGCCGACTGCAAGACCACGACGGGTATTGAGATCCGCCGTGAAGACAGCGAAGCCCTCGACCTGTCCTTTGCCGACCGGCTCGTCGGCCGCACCGCGCTTGAGCCGATCAAGGCCGGCACGCTGGTCGTTGAGACCGGCGAGGAAGTGACGACCGAAGCCGCCAAGGCGATCGAGGCCTCCGACCTTGCGTCCGTAATCGTCCGTTCGCCGATCGGCTGCCAGAGCGAGTGGGGTATCTGCCAGCTCTGCTACGGGCGCGACCTGGCGACCGGCAAGCTCGTCAAGCAAGGCGAGGTCGTCGGTATCATGGCTGCCCAGGCTATTGGCGAACCGGGCACCCAGCTCACCCTGAAAACCTTCCACTTGGGCGGTGTCGCGGGCGAGGACATTACGACCGGTCTGCCGCGCGTCGAGGAGCTGTTCGAGGCCCGCGCCCCGAAGAGCTTGG
>JAYRIO010000022.1:0-3735 GCA_041906745.1 Patescibacteria group bacterium | reverse complement strand
TGCCGGTGCGATCGCGGTGAACGGACGGACCGTCCGTCTGCTCGGCACGAAAATCGACCCCACGTCCGACCGTGTCACGTATCGCGGACGAGTGCTTGACCTGGCGCCGCGCCAGGCGCTGCTCTACCGCTTGTACAAGCCGGTCGGCGTTGTCAGCACCATGCACGACGAGCTCGACCGGCCGTCCCTGCGCCAGTTTGTTCCTGAAGGAAGCGCGCTGTTTCCCGTCGGCCGGCTGGACCGCCAGAGCGAGGGGCTGCTGCTGCTCACGAACGACGGCGAGCTTGCCTTACGGCTTGCGCATCCGCGCTACCGCCAAGCCAAGATCTATCGGATCTGGATCCACCGGCCGTCGTCGTACTCCTTGCCGGCGGTCGAAGCGGCGCTGAAACGCCGGTATGTGATCGCCGGCCGCCACCGGTCGTTCGACCATGTTGAGTACAAGGGGACGGACAACGGCTCGCTGCTGTTCGACGTCACGGTCCATGAAGGCGTGTTCCACGAGGTCAAACGGGTCGTGGACCGGGCGGGCTATACCGTATCAAGGCTGGTACGCTTGCAGCATGGCCCGGTCGAGCTCGGCGACTTGAAGCCGGGGGAGCTGCGGCAGCTGACCGAGGACGAGCTCGCGTCAGTTCGCGTTCGTGTTCAGCAGCAGGCCTAACCGGTTTGCAATATCCGTGCTGTGCGAGCCGGTGCGCATGTACCAGTTGGTACCGGCCAATACCAGCGCAAGCCCGAGGACGATCAGGCCGACGCGCCGCAGGTCGCCAACGGGGAGCGGGGCGGCGTCATGGGTGAGCGCCGAGACGGTGGTCGGAGCAGTTGCCGCCTTGCGCTCGGACGGTACGTTGCCTGGTTGATGGGCGGTAGACCGCCAGCGGCGTCGGGCCATATCGCCAGGAGTATGCCAGGCGCCGCCAAACTTTACAAGGCGGTGGTTGCTTGCTAGGATCAGCCAGCGTATCGGGCAACCGTTGCGGGAGTAGTTCAGTAGTAGAACGCTTCCTTGCCAAGGAAGAGGTCGCGGGTGCGAATCCCGTCTCCCGCTCCATCCTAGTACTGCTTAAGGCGGCGTAGCCAAGTAGTAAGGCAGGGGTCTGCAAAACCCCTATACGTGGGTGCAATTCCCACCGTCGCCTCCACGACTACCGGACGCCGATTCACTATGCATATCCCAACGATCGTCTTGAACGTTCTGCAGATTGCCAGTGGCGTGCTGCTTATCGCCTTTATCCTCTTGCAGCACCGCGGTACTGGTCTTGGCGGTGCGTTCGGAGGCGCGGGGAACATCTACCGGAGTAAACGCGGGATCGAGCAGGTCCTATTCCGGGGCACGATCGGCCTCGGCATCCTGTTCGTCGCCGTGGCGTTGCTGTCGGTGCTACTCCGCCAGTAACCGTGTGCCAGGTGGGGTGATGGGTACGGTATGTTTCGACGACTGATTCATCTCCTGAGCGCGATCGAGTGGCGGCTGCTGGCAGCCCTCAGCATTGTCGCGCTTGTCGCAGCCGGCAGTATCGCCTATTCGTACTGGTTGCGGACCACGGTTGCCATCCCTGCGGATGGCGGCAGGTATACCGAGGGCATCGTGGCCTCGTCGGTCGCGGACATCGCGCCGTCGATCGACGTACTGACGAATGTCGGGTTTATCGCGTACGACGCCACCGGGGCGGCGAAGCCGGCGGCCGCGCTGTCGTGGCAGGTGTCGGACGATGGAAAGACGTACACGTTCACGATGCGGCCGGAGCTGTCGAAGGAATCCGTACAGGCCGCGCTCGATGCCAACCAGCGCCTGTTTCCCGATATCACCTACGAGATCACCGACGACCACACCGTTGTCTTCCATCTGAAGCAAGCATTCACGCCGTTTTTGGCGACCACGGCAGAGCCGATCTTTCCGGTCGGGCCGTTCCGGCTCGCTACGCAGGAAAAGGGCATCGTCCATCTGGAGGCCCGCCCCGACGCGTTGCTCGGCCGTCCGCATCTCGACGAGATCGTGCTGCGGATCTACGCTGACAGTTTCAGCTTGACCAAGGCCTTGGCAGCCGGGGACATCGACGGCGTCGCCGACGTGGCTACGGTCGAAAACAAGCTCTTGCTCGACCGGCTGGCAACCTGGTCGGTGCCGCTGCCACGGAAGCTGTACCTGTTCTTCAATACCGAGCGGGCGGTCGTGAAAGACGCCGCAGTCCGCACGAAGCTCAAGAACAACCAAGCGCTGGACGCGCCGATCACGCTCAAGCTCGTGACCTTGGCGAATCCGAAGAACGAGCAGCTGGCACAGGATATCGTCAACCGTTGGCAGCCGCTCGGTGTCCAAATCACCCTCGAGACGCGGACGGCGACCGAGCTCGCGAAGGACGTTATCCCTAGCCGTGACTACGACGCGCTGCTCTACGGCCTGGATTTCGGTGGCGACCCCGACCCGTACCCGTTCTGGCACTCTTCCCAGATCTCGGACAAGGGATTGAACCTGTCGAATTACGCCCAGATCGACGCCGACCGCTTGCTTGAGAAGGCGCGGCAGGAACGCGACTCGGCGAAGCGGGCCGACCTGTACGCCCAGTTCCAGGGCATTTTCGATCGTGACGTACCCGCGATTGAGCTCGAGCAGGTGACCGCCCAGTTTGCGACCGACGCGAAGCTCAAAGGCGTGTCGGCGCAGCCTGGCCTGTCGGCTGCCAACCGCTTCGATTCGGCGGCCAGTTGGTACCGGAAGGAGAAACGGGTTCGACAAACAACCGCGCAATAGGTAGGCTATCCAAATCGTGGGCGAGTGGCGAAATGGCAGACGCGCTAGCTTCAGGAGCTAGTGAGAGCAATCTCGTGGAGGTTCGACTCCTCTCTCGCCCACCAACGCAAACAACGAAGAAGAACGGCACAGGCCGTTCTTCTTTCATATGCATCTGGTGCCTGGGGTCAGAATCGAACTGACGACACGTGGCTCTTCAGGCCACTGCTCTACCACTGAGCTACCCAGGCATGCCGTACTGGTGGATCCACTCCGATTCGAACGGAGGACCTTCTCGGTGTAAACGAGACGCTCTAACCAGCTGAGCTATGGATCCAGTCTATCATCTTGGTGGGCAGGAGAGGACTTGAACCTCCACGGGATTGCTCCCACAGCCCCCTCAAGGCTGCGTGTCTGCCAGTTTCACCACCTGCCCAAGACGTTCCGGAGTGTACCAGATTGGCGCGATCGCTGCCAAGGGAGCTTGCCGCTCCCGTCTCAACCTGGTAGGATCCCTGTATTGCGTTTCCGGTTACCGGAAACCTCAAAGGATATAGACATGGCAACTGTTTCAATGGATGACATCGCCAAGGAGCTTGGCGATAATCTGATTCCCATCAAGCATGGGATGACGATCAAGGGGTCGGTAGTCTCGGTGTCGCGGAGTCGGATCATCGTGGACCTGCAGGGGATCGCGTTGGGCCTTATCCCGGTGCGCGAATTCTCGTCGACCGCCCAGGACTTGAAGCCGGGCGAGGAAGTGTCGGCCTACGTGCTGGTACAAGAAAACGACGACGGATACGTCATTTTGTCGCTGCGCCGCGCCGACCGCGAGCGTCACCTGGCTGCGCTCGAAGAGAGCTTCAACGCGAAGCAGCCGGTTTCGGTCCGCGTCAAGGATATGAACCGCGGCGGCTTGGTGGTGCAGCACGGCAATATCGAGGGCTTCCTGCCAATCTCGCAGCTGGCCTCCCAGCACTACCCACGTGGCGGCCGTGACC
>JAYRIO010000021.1:0-6211 GCA_041906745.1 Patescibacteria group bacterium | reverse complement strand
ATGACCCCGAAGAAGCCGAACTCGGCGCTCCGCAAGATCGCCCGCGTCCGCCTGACCTCGGGCAACGAAGTCACCGCCTACATCCCGGGCGAGGGACACAACTTGCAGGAACACTCGGTCGTCCTCATCCGCGGCGGTCGCGTCAAGGACTTGCCAGGCGTCCGCTACCACATCGTCCGCGGTATCCTTGATACCGCTGGCGTCGACGGCCGCAAGCAGTCGCGGTCCAAGTACGGCATGAAACGAGGTTAAGATGCGCGGCGCCAAGACTATCTCCCAGCGTCCGGTCCAGCCGGATCTCCGCTACCACTCCGAAACCGTCACCCGGTTCATCAACGCCGTCATGCTCCGCGGCCAGAAGCTGACTGCCCAGCAGGCAGTGTACGGCGCGTTCGAGAAAATCGAGCAGGAGCTGAAGCAGCCGGCATTGCAGGTCTTTGAAACCGCCCTCAAGAACGTGTCCCCGCTCGTCGAGGTCCGTTCGAAGCGTATCGGTGGTGCCACCTACCAGGTGCCGGTCGAAGTCCGGGCCGAACGCAAGCGTGCGCTCGCGGTCCGCTGGATCATCGATGCCGCACGGTCGGCCCGCGGCCAGATCGACCAGAAGCTCGCGGCCGAGCTGATCGCAGCCTACAAGAACGAAGGCGCGGCTGCCCGGAAGCGCGACGACGTCCACCGGATGGCCGAGGCCAACAAGGCCTTCGCCCACTACGCCCGCTTCTAACCGCCGGGTCGTATGCCCGAGCAGTACTCGGGGGGATTCGAATCGGAACCGGCGCCAATCGAGGAGCCGGTTCCTGCTGTCATGCTGCCTGAGCCGGAACAGGTGCCAGCGGCGCGGCAGGCGCTGTTCGGCGACGTGCACCAGCTCGCGGCCGTGATCGAGGCGGTCGCCGGACGGCCGCTCGACGCCCGGGAGCCCGGGACGTCGACCTTCGCGGCTGACTCGCCGCAGGCTGCCCTCCGCTTGAGCTTCGAGAGCGTGGAGTCACGCTGCTTCAAGCTGCTGTTCCCGATGGGTGCCAGCCCGCAGCAGTTCGGGTACGGCCCCCAGCCGCTGCTTGTCGACGGCGGCGCCGAGCGCGAGCACCGCTACGGCCTGCTCGCAGCCGTCCTTGCGCCCCATGAGCTGGCTGCCATCCGCACGGCCGACACCGCGTTCGACGGCACCGGTGCGCAGCGCGAGCGCCGGTACCTGCTCGCCTACAAGTTGTTCCAGGCCTACAAGCACGGGCTAGGGAGGCCGTACGGCACTGATCCCGCGCTCCGTCCCTGGGCTGATCCGGCGTTCCTCGACCGAGTATTCCCGCCGTTGAGCTCCGAGTCCGAATCTGGTATAACACCACTACTTGAACTAACCGAGATCGACGACGTCGAAGGATAAATCTATGCCCCGAGAGTACCCGCTGGAGAAAGTCCGCAATATCGGCATTGCCGCGCACATCGACGCCGGCAAGACGACGGTGACCGAACGCATCCTGTTCTACACCGGGAAGAAGCATAAGATCGGCGAGGTCCACGAGGGCGAGGCCGAGATGGACTGGATGGAACAGGAGCGCGAGCGCGGCATCACCATCACCTCGGCCGCCACGACCGCATTCTGGGCACCGACCACCAACCCCAACGACAAGCACCGCATCAACATCATCGATACGCCGGGCCACGTCGACTTCACCGTTGAGGTCGAGCGGTCGCTCCGCGTGCTCGATGGCGCCGTGGTCGTGTTCGACTGCGTCGCGGGCGTAGAACCGCAGTCCGAAACTGTGTGGCGCCAGGCCGACAAGTACAATGTGCCGCGCATCTGCTTCATCAATAAGCTCGACCGCACCGGCGCCGACTTTTTCCGCGCCTACGACTCGATCCTCGACCGCCTCGGCGCGAACGCCGTGCCGGTGCAGCTGCCGATGGGGGCTGAATCCGAGTTCCGCGGCCTGATCGACCTCATCCGTGAGCGGTCATATATCTTCACGAACGACTTGGGTACCGAAATCCAGGAGGGCGAGATCCCGGCCGAGTACGCCGACCAAGCCAACGAGTGGCGCCAGAAATTGATCGAGAAGGTGTCCGAGCTCGACGACGCGCTGCTCGAGAAGTACCTGGGCGGCGAAACGCCGTCGGTCGACGAGTTGGTCGCCGTGCTCCGTAAGGGTACGATCGAGGGCAAGATCATCCCGGTCTTCACCGGTTCGGCGCTCAAGAACAAGGGCGTGCAGCTCCTGCTCGACGGCGTCGTGAACTTCCTGCCGAGCCCGACCGACATCCCGGCCATCAAGGGCACGGATCCCAAGTCCGGCGAGGAAATGGAGCGCCATGCGTCCGACGCGGAGCCGTTCTCGGCGCTGCTCTTCAAGATCGCGTCCGACCCGTTCGTGGGCAAGCTGACGTTCTTCCGCGTCTACTCGGGCACGCTCCAGTCCGGCTCGTACGTCCTAAACGCCAGCACGGGCAAGAAAGAGCGGATCGGCCGCATCCTGCGGATGCACGCCAACCAGCGCGAGGAAGTGAAGGAGCTCTACGCCGGCGACATCGCGGCCGCGGTCGGTATCGACGGCACGACCGGCGACACGCTCTGCGACCTCGACAAGCCGATCTTGCTCGAATCGATCACCTTCCCGGAGCCGGTCATCTCGGTCGCGGTTGAACCCAAGACGAAAGCCGACCAAGAGAAGATGGGTATTGCCCTCAACCGCCTGGCCGAAGAGGACCCGACCTTCCGGATCACCACCAATACCGAAACCGGCCAGACGCTGCTGTCGGGCATGGGCGAGCTGCACCTGGAAATTATCGTCGACCGTATGAAGCGCGAGTTCAAGGTGGAAGCCGTCGTCGGCCGGCCGCAGGTGGCCTACCGCGAAACGATCCGCCGCAAGGCGACCGGCGAGGGCAAGTTCATCCGCCAGACCGGCGGCCGCGGCCAGTACGGCCACGCGGTGATCGACATCGAGCCGTTCACGGAAGAGGACCGCACCGAGCATCCCGACGAGCACTTCCTGTTTGAGAACGCGATCGTCGGCGGCGTCATTCCGAAAGAGTTCATCAACCCGACCGAAAAAGGTATCAAAGAAGCGCTGACCCGCGGTATCGTCGCCGGGTACCCGCTCGTCGATATCAAGGCCAAGCTGTACGACGGCTCGTTCCACGACGTGGACTCGTCCGAAATGGCGTTCCAGATCGCCGGTTCGATGGCGTTCCAGGACGCGGCGAAGAAAGCCGATCCGGTCCTGCTCGAGCCGATCATGTCGGTCGAGGTGACGACGCCCGAGGAGTTCTTGGGCGACGTGATGGGCGATCTCAATAGCAAGCGCGGCCGGATCGAGGCGAACACCGAGCGCGGCAACGCCAAGGTGATTACCGCCAAGGTGCCGCTGTCCTCGATGTTCGGGTACGCGACCCAGCTGCGCAGCATGTCGCAGGGCCGTGCCAGCTACAGCATGGAGTTCTCGCGCTACGAAGAAGTGCCGCGGAACGTGGCCGACGAGGTCATCGCTGGCCGGCAGAAGTAAGATTGACTGGCCGGGCAGCGGTCGGCTATACTCGAACCAATTCCTCGAAGAGGTCTCTGTTTGACAGTCATGTGGACAACAGGTAAGATCCGGGGTACTCAAACCAAGTCACCAAGTAGAAATACGTAGCAGGATAAGGAGCGCTATGGCAGAGAAGTTTGAACGGACAAAGCCGCACGTCAACGTCGGCACGATCGGCCACGTCGACCACGGCAAGACCACCCTCACGGCAGCGATCCTGAAGACGCTCCGCGACAAGGGCATGAAGGCTGACGAACGCGACGTCAACCAGATCGACAACGCGCCGGAAGAGCGCGAGCGCGGCATCACGATCTCGACCACCCACGTCGAGTACGAATCCGACAAGCGCCACTACGCGCACGTCGACTGTCCGGGACACGCCGACTACGTCAAGAACATGATCACCGGCGCAGCCCAGATGGACGGCGCGATCCTCGTCGTTTCGGCGACTGACGGCGCCATGCCGCAGACCCGCGAGCACATCCTGCTGGCCCACCAGGTCGGCGTCCAGACGATCGTTGTCTTCATCAACAAGTGCGACATGGTCGACTCGGAGATGGCTGACATCGTCGAAGAGGAAATCCGCGAACTGCTCACCAAGTACAAGTTCGACGGTGCCAACGCCCGCGTCATCCGCGGTTCGGCGCTCAAGGCCCTGGAAGGCGACGCCGAGTACCAGAACAAGATCATGGATCTCATGACGGCGCTCGACGAAGCGATCCCGGAACCGGTCCGCGAAACCGATAAGCCGTTCCTGATGGCTGTCGAGGACGTCTTCTCGATCAAGGGTCGTGGCACCGTTGCCACCGGCCGTATCGACCGTGGTATCGTCAAGGTGAACGACGAAGTCGAGATCGTTGGCATCAAGGCCAGCAAGAAGACGGTCGTCACGGGCGTCGAAATGTTCCGCAAGCTCCTCGACCAGGGCCAGGCCGGTGACAACGTCGGTTTGCTGCTCCGCGGCGTTGAGCGCGAGGACATCGAGCGCGGCCAGGTACTTGCCAAGCCGGGTTCGATCACGCCGCACACCGAATTCTCGGCCGAGGTCTACATCCTCACCAAGGAAGAGGGCGGACGCCACACCCCGTTCTTCAAGGGCTACAAGCCGCAGTTCTACATCCGCACCACGGACGTGACCGGCGAGGTTGTGCTCCCAGAAGGCACCGAGATGGTCATGCCGGGTGATACGATCACCTTCAAGATCACGCTCATCGTCCCGGTCGCGCTGGAAAAGGGTATGCGCTTTGCCATCCGCGAGGGCGGCAAGACCGTCGGCGCCGGCGTCGTCACCGAGATTACCAAGTAACGCCAGCCACACGAGCGCACCTTACACACCATGGCAACCGAGACCCAACCGCAGAAGCAGAAGATCCGCATCCGCCTGAAGGCGTACGACTACCGCGTCATCGATCAGAGCGCACGGAAGATCCTTGAAACCACCAAACGCACCGGGGCCACGGTCTACGGACCGATCCCGCTGCCGACGGAAATCAAGAAAGTCACCGTCCTCCGGTCGACCTTCAAGCACAAGGATGCCCGCGAGCAGTTCGAAACCCGGATCCACAAGCGGCTGATCGACGTCCTTGAGCCCACCTCGAAGACGATCGACGCGCTCATGAGTCTCGACTTGCCAGCCGGTGTCGGCATCGAAGTCAAAGCCTAGCGATTCGATTCCCGCACTACACAGCAGCCACACCGGCTGCTGTGTTTGTGTGTGGGAGGCTTGCTCTCACTCCTTCCTATGAGGTACGATACTGCCCTCGGGCCCTTAGCTCATTCGGTAGAGCGCTTCCATGGCATGGAAGAGGCGACCGGTTCGAATCCGGTAGGGTCCACCACGTGCTACGAAAAAACCCGCTCCAAGGAGCGGGTTTTATGATTGGCTTGCCAGCGAGGGTCGTAACCGAATGACCCCGAGCCGGTCGAGCAGGCGCATGACCGCAAAGGTCGTATCGACCTCGTCCGCCGTATGGGCGAAGTTCGGCCGGCCTTGTTTGTCGTGATGGTTGTTGTGCTTTTCTTCGCCTCCGAGAAGTAAACTCAGCGTGACCTTGAGCCAGTAGGGCAGGACGCGGCTGCCGATGTTGGTCGAGGTGTCTTTGGTGTCATGATTCCGATACCCCAGGAAGTGGCCGAAGTAGTTGATTGCGAACCCGTGGATCGGGCCCATGAAGACATTCAGGATCAGAAGACCGTACCACCAGCCGCCGAGTCCAAGAACCCAGTAGACGCCAAGATAGAGGAACGCCCAAGCCGTGCGCGTCCAGTACGATGCCGCGATGCGTTCGAACCAGTCCCAACGCGGCAGCCTGCGGGCGGCGTCACGGATCGGCTCGTCTCCTGGCAAGTAGACATACTTGCCTTGGGAAATGGCAAGGTTCGCGGCAACCATGCCGCGCAGCATGCCGATGATGCCAAGGTGCACCGGATGCGGGTCGTCGTCGGTGTCGGAGTGCTTGTGGTGCAGCCGGTGCATCACCGCATACACCCACACGGTCATGTAGCCTGGACCGAGTGCGATCCAGGTGAGTATGAAGAACCCTCGCTCTACGCCCGTCGACATCGTGCAATGCCGGTGCGAGGCGTACCGATGGTAGAAAAAGCTCTGGCAGAATGCCGCCAGGACGCACTGTGACACGGTCAGCAGTAAGATGATGCCCACAAGTCCCGTCCCCATTTCTTTCCGT
>JAYRIO010000020.1:0-10889 GCA_041906745.1 Patescibacteria group bacterium | reverse complement strand
GTGGGTGCTACGGCCGGCGCCGCCTCGACCGCGGTCACAGACGCCTTGCAGGGCGGCGAGGACGTCGCTGGCAAGCTGGTCGGCGTGGTCACCGACGTGACGAGCGGCGCGGTCAAGGGCCTGTCCGAAACCACCGTTGACGTGGCCGAGGGCATCCACGGCGTGGTGCACGGCGTCCTCAAGGGCACTGCGGAGGTCGGCGGGGACGTGCTCGGCGCGACCGGCGAGGTGGTCTCGACAGCCGTGAAAACCGCCTCATCGACTGGTGTCGATGTCGCCAAGGCAGCGTCCGGTGCGGTCAAGGGCGCGGTCGACGCTGCGGCTGACGCGGGCGGCGATGTGGCCGGCGTCACCAAGGCAGCGGTGATCGGCGCGATGCACGGCGCGGGCGAGATCGGCGAAGAGGCGGTCCACGAAGTCGCCGACATCCTGGGTGCAACCGTCGACGGCGCCAAAGAAATCATCGACTCGATCAAGTAGGGGAGCGTAGGCAGTCCGCGCTCGGCTGGGGCACGCGCCCAGCCGAGTTTGCGTAGCAAGGAGCAGCGATGCAACTCACCAGTTCGGCATTCGAGCACAATGGCCTCATCCCCAAGGAGTACACCTGCCAAGGCAAGAACGTGAACCCGCCGCTCGCGATCAGCGAGGTACCGGCTGAGGCGAAAAGCCTGGTCTTGGTGCTGACCGACCCGGACGCGCCGCGCGGTACCTTCATCCATTGGACGGTCTGGAACATCGATCCCGCGACGACCGAGATCGCCGAGGACAGCGTCCCGGCAGGTGCGGTTGAGGGCGCAACCAGCAAAGGAAAACCGGGCTATGTCGGCCCCTGCCCGCCCGACGGCGAGCACCGCTACCGGTTCCTGCTCATCGCGCTCGATACCGTGCTCGACCTGCCGCCAACGACCACCGACGACCAACTCCAGGCGGCTGGATCAGGCCACGTGGTCGAACGGACGGAGCTGGTCGGGAGATACGCGAAATAACAGATTGCTTGACAACTGTTTACCAGGAAGACTACGCTGGTTCCAGTATAAGTACTCTTGTAGTTGTAGGGAGGTCCAGATGGACATGATGAAGTGCCCGAAGTGCGGCTTTGAAGCCGCCGACAAAGATGCCATGATGGCGCACTGGAACGAGGCGCACCCGGGCGAGGCGATGCCAGCCGAAGCCGGCGACATGCCTGCAGCCGATGGCGATATGCCGGCCGGTGAAGAGCACCACGACGACCAGGCAGCAATGTAATTGCCCGACGTACATTCTGTACGTCACCAAAAAGCACTCCCGCGGGAGTGCTTTTTGTATGCCTTGGCCGTACGTTAGTTCGTGTCGTCGTCGGTACCCCACTCGTCCGACCCCTCGTCGTCGTTGTCCTGCTCGTCACCGTCTGCTTCATCCGACTCATCGCTGTCGTCATCAAGGTCGTCGGTTTCGTCGTCGGCCGTGTCGTCGATCGGCAAACCGGTCATATCGTCGCGGTCATCATCCATGGAACCTCCCGTGTACGGGAAATACTGGTGACAGGATACCGGCCAAGGGTCGGCCAGACAAGGGCTCTCGGGCCGCGCCTGCTATACTGGTTCTATGACTACCTCACGCATCCCAACCAAAGCGGTCGTGGCGCTGGGCGCCATCCTTGTCGTCCTGTTCGCGCTCGGCACGTTCAACGCTGCCTTCTTGCAACAGCCGTCGGCAACCGAACGCGCGTCCGGCGGATCGGGCAGCAGCGGTACCGCGACAGACGCGTACACGACGCCAGCCGCCGCACCTACGGCGCCGGGCAAGGATCTGGCTGGCAATACGGCCAGCATCCTGCCGTACCCGCAGACCACGTCGTCGTCAGTCAGCCCTGACCGCCAGGTGATCCGGACCTCGTACCTCAGCATCATCGTCGACGACCTGCGCACCCGGATCGACTCGCTGTCGGCCAAGGCCAAGGAGCTGGGCGGGTTCGCCTCGTCGTCGGCCATCGCGACGCTGGCAGACGGTACGGAACAGGCGAGCGTCAGCCTGCGCGTCCCGAGCGACAAGACAGAAGGCTTGCTGCAGACGGTCCGTGCCCAGGCGCTCCGGATCGTGAACGAACAGACGAACAACGATGACGCGACCGACCAGCTGGTGGACCTGGATGCCCGCCTGAAGTCACTCCGCGAGACCGACGACCAGTACGCCCAGATCCTGAAGCAAGCCAGCAACGTGGACGATATCCTTAAGGTCACCCAGGCTCGCAGCGACGTCCGCACCCAGATCGAGCAGCTGGCCGCACAGCAGGAGAACCTGAAAAACCAAGTGTCGTTCTCGACCGTCAGCGTCACGATGAACACCGAGACCGGTTTGCCGAGCCAACCGACCTGGCGTCCGGTCCAGCAGGCCAAACTTGCCTGGGAAGCATTGCTCCGTGGCCTGCAGGATACCGGCAACGTGCTGATCGTCGGCCTGGTCACGCTCCCGCTCGCACTGCTCTGGCTCGGCCTGCTCTGGATCATCGCCCGGATCGGCTGGCGGATCGTGGGCTGGCTCCGCCGCCGCCTGTTCAACGAGTAAACTCCGGCAAAGAAAAAAGCGGGGCGGAGAATATCCGCACCCGCTTAGGGATGGTGTTTGGCAAGAAATTGGGGATGCACCCACACCGTGGTCGCAACCACCGTATGCAGTGCATCGAGGAGGTCTGATTCCAGGTAGAGGCTCCGCATCTCGTGGTCGTTCAACGCGGACTCAGTCCGTCCGAACGCAAGTGCGAGAATCTCAGCCAGAATTCGGGTAATCGCTCGTCGTTCTACGAACGCATTAGGGAACGCGTCACGCGGCAACGAGATGGCATCGTACCAGCACGGGCCGCCGACGCGGGTCAGTGTCACATGGAACTCACGGACCGGATCAAAGAGATCCGTCGCCGTGAACCGCCAGGTGTACTTGCCGAACGTCACCGAGCCGTACAAGAAGCACAGGCTCGACCGGTCGACACGGACCGAGGCCGGGACGCAAATACAGTCATCTAACCACAGCGGGGGCGACATTACTTGGCCCTCTGCTTGGTTTTACAAAACTGCAGGAGTTGTTGGGCGTAGTGGTCGGTCAGCCGCACATCTGGCAGCCGAAGGATCGACTCGGCCAGCGCACGGTCGATCTTCATAAACCAAGCCGTACCTCGCTTTTGGGTCGTATCCTGCACCGCCTGGTCCGCCATCTGGCAAACCAAGGGCGCGACCGTCCCAAGCTTGGTGAGCGGATACTTCATGCACATATGGGCGCACAGCCCGGCACGCAGCACGAAACTCATCTGCTTGGCGAAGTCCCGTAGCTCCGGGTACGCGATATCCATGGAATCAAGTTCACGATACAACGGATATCCAGCCACCCGGAACAAGGTGAGCTGCTGGTTGAGATCGTTCACGACAGAGACAACATAGGTTGCCAGCGCGTGGTGGTAGACAAACGGAAACTGGCGCGACCGCCGCTCGTCATTACAATCAACCCCCAGTACGACAATCCCGCGGTGCCGGCCGGACTTGCTCCGGTGCGTCTGGACCGCGACTCGAACAAGACAATACTGATCCAAGTGTTAAGGCTCCGTTCCTGAAATCGTTCGGCATCCGCCGAACTGGGGAATGGTATGGTAGGGTAAGCGGAAAGTCAAGCAAGGAGGCGGACATGGCGACAGCGCTCGACGACTACCAGATCGCGACCCGCGAGACGGCGGCCTACCCGGCGATCGAGGGCAGTACCTACCTGTATCCCGTCTTAGGCCTGGCCGGCGAGGTGGGGGAGCTGGCCAACAAGGTGAAGAAGATCTACCGCGACGACAACGGGATCCTGACTGCCGAACGGCGACTGGCGCTCCGCGACGAGCTAGGCGACTGCTTCTGGTATCTGGCCCGCGTCGCCGACGAGCTGGGGTACACGCTGTCCGAAATCAGCGACAGCAACATCGCCCGGTTGCGCGACCGCAAAGCCCGCCAGGTGATCAGCGGGAGCGGCGACAACCGGTAGCGCACTGCCGATAGCCGGAGACCGGTAGGGAACAGTCCTCAGTGCTCGGCGTTACGAGCCGGCGCGCGCCTGGCAGGGCGCACAGACGCCGTAAAACTCCAGGCTGTGGCGGCTGACCGCGAAGCCGTGCTGCCGCCGAAGCAGCTGTTCGGCCGAGCCGAGCTGTTCGGGGATGTCCACGTGGGCGACGGTATCGCAGCTGGTACAAATCGCATGGTGGTGGTGCGCGCCGGCAAGCTCGTAGACGCGGGCCCGGCTTGCCAAGAGGACTTCTTCGACCAGGTCCGCAGCGACCAGCCGGGCGAGCTCCCGGTAGACCGTGGTGCGATTGAGCGTGGGATGGGCGGCACGGAGCGTGGCGGTCAGCTGGTCGGCACTCTGCGGCTGGCTGGCCTGCTGCAGGCACCGGAGCACGGCGATACGGGCCACGGTCGTGGCCAGGCCGGCGGCGCGCAGGCGTTGGCTCAGGTCGGTCGTCATGGCACCAGTATATGCAACATTGTTGCGAAACGCAATATGCACACCTACCACGCCTGGCGGATCTTCTATATAGTAAGCGCAATCCAAGGAGGGAAGCCTGCACCTACCTGTGCTACCAACACGGCGACGGCGACGCATTCTTGCTGTACTGGCAATCCTGTTGGTATGCGCAGCGGTATCCGGCAGCAGCAACCAGGCGCAGCGCGCCGCGCAGCCGCAGCCGGCAGCCGCCGCGGATCTGCTTGCACGCCAACCGCTCGCCTTCGAAGCGAACCAAGGCCAGGCCGACCCGTCGGTACAGTACCTTGCCCACCAGGGCGCTGCCACCACCTACTTCACGGCCGCCGGCACCACGACCGTGGCGGGCGGGCACGCGGTCACGGTGTCGCTTGCCGGCGCGGCGCCCATGGCCTTCGGCGGCGACGGCACGTTGGCGGCGACCACCAACTACTTTTTAGGTAGCGACCCGTCGGGCTGGCAGCAGGGCATCTCGAATTTCGGCTCGATCCAAGCCAACGACGTGTACCCGGGCATCAACGTCCGCTATTACGGCAACGGCCAGCGGGCGCTCGAACACGATTTCCTGGTCGCCCCCCGGGCAGATCCGAATCAACTCATACTCGCCCTGAGCGGCCAGCAATCCCTTGCGCGAGGTGACAACGGCTCCGTCCGCATCAACCTTGGCGACGCCGCGCTGGCGCTTGAGGCCCCGGTCTCGTACCAGGACACGGACGGACGCCGCACGCCGGTCGAGAGCTGGTACGTACTCGATGGCAGCACCGTACGCATCAGCCTTGGGAGCTACGACCGCACGAAACCGCTCGTGATCGACCCGACGCTCACGTTCCAATTCTCAACCCTGCTCGGCGGCAGCGGCGACGAGAGCGTGTACAACATCGCCACCGACAGCAGCGACAACACGTACGTGAGCGGGTACACCACCTCGTCGGACTTTCCGACGCAAAACGAGTTCCAAGGCAGCCTGAACGGGACCCAGAACGCCTATGTCGCGAAATTCGACGCCAACGGCTCACTTGTCTACTCGACCTACCTTGGCGGGAGCGGCACCGAGGTGCCGGCCAACCAAGGACTGGCGGTAGACAGCAGCGGCAACGCGTACGTCACCGGATCGACGGACTCCGGCGATTTTCCACTCCAGGACGCATATCAGGGCGGGAACAACGGGGGAGCGACCAACAACGATGCGTTCGTCACGAAGCTGTCGTTCGACGGTTCGTCGCTTATCTATTCGACCTACTTAGGCGGCAGTGACGACGACATGATTAACGGCAGCGGCGGCATTGCGGTCGATGCGAGCGACCAGGCCTACGTGACCGGCTACACCGAATCGAGCGACCTTCCAGCCAGCGGTGGCGCCTACCAATCGTTCTATAATGGGAGCACGGACGCGTTCATCGCCAAGTTCAGCACCGACGGCCAATCGCTCGATTACCTGACCTACCTCGGCGGCGGCGGCTTCGACCAGACGAGCGACATCGCCGTTGACGCGAGCGGCAACGCGTACGTGTCGGGCACGACCGGCTCGGGCGACTTCCCAACCAACGGAGCCGCCCAACTGTCCAGTGGGGGCGGGATCGACGTCTTCATTACCAAGCTTGATCCGGCCGGTTCCAACGCAGTGTACTCGACCTACCTCGGCGGCTCGAGCCTTGATTTCAACCGCTCCCTGGCCCTGGACCAGGCCGGCAACGTGTTCGTCACCGGCACCACCTTCTCGAGCGACTTTCCTACGTTCTCACCCTTCCAAGCCGCGCTGGCCGGCTTCAATGACGTCTACGTCACCAAGCTGAACCCGTCCGGAAGCGCCTTCACATACTCGACCTACTTCGGCGGATCTGCCGTCGACAGCGCGCTTGCGATCGACGTCGACGCCACGGACAACGCCTACGTGACCGGCTACACCACCTCGACCGACCTGCCGACCCAGGCAGCGTTCCAGCAGACGAACGGTGGCGGCGAGGACGCGTTCGTCCTCAAGCTGAATCCGGGCGGCACCGGCATGGTGTACTCGACCTACGTCGGCGGGACCGGCAATGACGGTGGCGGCGATATCGTGGTCGACCAAAACGGCCATGCGCACATCGGGGGAGGTGGCGACTCATCGAACTTCCCGACGGTCGGCGCGTACCAAAGCACGAACAACGGCGGCGTCGACGGCTTCGTGATCAAAACCGACAACAACGGCAACCTCATCGTCAGTGTCGCCAGCATCCTGACGTTTGCGCTCAGCAGCACCACCTGCGACCTCGGGCATTTCTCGCTCACGCAGACCAAGTTCTGCACGTTCACGATCGACGCCGCGACGAATGCCGGGAACGGGTACGCGATCTCGTACGCAGCGACCACGACGCTCACGAGCGGCGCCAATACGATTACGGCGATGGGTACGCAGACCGGGAGCGTCCTTGGGAGCGAACAGTTCGGTTTCAACCTGAAAGCCAATACGGCCGCGGGATCGAATACCGCCAGCGACTTCGGGGCCGACCCGAGCGGGGGTCTTGGCGCAGCAGTCAGCGGGTACGATATCGCCGAGCAGTTCAAGTTCGACACCGCTGGCGACACCGTTGCAGAAGCCCTGTCGGCCACCGACGACACCACGTACACGGCGTCCTTCATCGCCAATGTCGAACCGGCCAGCGTCCCGGGCACGTACAGCACGCCCATGAAATTCACGATCGTCCCGAGTTACTGATATGCAACGGCCCACCCCCAGCATCCGATCCCGTCGCACGCGCATCCTAGGCGCCGCCATGGCTCTGACCCTGGCTGCCGGCGCACTGGCCATCCAACGGCCTGCCGCGGAGCCGGCACCGTCCTCGTCCGCCACTGCTGCGGCAGCGGCCAACTACGCGAAACTGCCGCTCGCGTTCGAGCCGAACCAAGGCCAGGCCGACCCCTCGGTGGAGTACCTGGTGCACCATGGCAGCGCGGAAACCCGGTTCGGCAACGGCACGGTCGAAACCAGGCTGGACGGCCACGCGGTGACGATGTCGCTCATCGGCGCACGCACGCCCGAGTTCGCGCCGTCGGAACAACTGCCCGGCTCAAGCAACTACTTCATCGGCAGCAATCCCGACCAGTGGCACGCCGGCGTCCCCACGTTCGGCCGACTCACCGCCGCAGGCGTGTATCCGGGCATCGACCTCACGTACTACGGCACGAACACCAAGCTGGAGCATGACTTCGTCGTCGCGCCGGGCGCGGCGTACCAGCAGATCGCGTTCAAGCTGACGAGCAGCCAGCAACCTGCGCTCGATGCCGACGGCAACCTGACTTTCCCGTTCGGTGATACGCAGCTCCGGTTGGACGCGCCCGTGACCTACCAGCAGTCAGCCCATGAGCGCCACACCATCCCGAGCCGCTTCGTCCTGGACGGCGATGTCGTCCGGATCGCATTGGCGGGGGAGTACGACCACAGCCAGCCGCTCGTCATTGATCCGGCGCTCGTCTACTCGACCTTCCTTGGCGGCTCGGACGACGACCAAGGCGCCGGCATCGCCGTTGACAGCGCCGGCAACGCCTACATCGAGGGAACGGCGAACTCGACCAACTTCCCGATCACCGGCGGCGCCTACCAGCAAACCAGCAACGGGGGCAGCCCGTACCGGGACGTGTTCGTAAGCAAGCTGAGCGCCGACGGCCTGACGCTCATGTACTCCACCTACCTTGGCGGATCAGGCAGCGATATCGGCTTCGGCGTAGCGGTCGACGGCGGGGGCAACGCCTACGCGATCGGATCGACCGGATCCGTCGACTTCCCGACCGCAGCACCGTTCCAAGGATCCGGGGCCGGCTTCATCACGAAACTCGATCCCTCGGGCTCGTCGCTCGTCTATTCGTCCTACGTGGGCGGATCCAGCGGGCTCGCTGCCGGCGTGGCGGTCGACGGCAGCGACAACGCCTACGTCGTCGGCCGGACTGGCAGCGACCTGCCGACCGTGGCGGCGATCCAATCGGCCTACGGAGGCGGGAGCGAGGATGGGTACGTCGTGAAAGTCGACAGCAGCGGGAGCAGCGTGGTCTACGCGACCTACCTTGGCGGAATCGACGCAGACAATACGTTCGGCGTCGCCGTCAACGCGGCCGGAGTGGCGTATGTCACCGGCTCGACCGCCTCGTCGGACTTCCCAGTGAACGCAGCGTTCCAACCAAGCTACGGCGGCGGGACGCAGGATGCCTTCCTTGCGAAGATCGACGCCGCCGGCTCGTCGCTGGTGTACTCGTCATACCTTGGCGGCAACGCCGACGAACAGGGTACGGGCATCGGCATCGATGCGAGCGGGGACGCCATGGTCTCCGGCCAGACAGGGTCGTCGGACTTCCCGACGCTGTCGGCCCTGCAGGGCAGCTACGCCGGCGGGGAAGACAGCTACGTCACCAAGGTCGATCCGTCGGGATCGCTACTGTACTCCACCTACCTTGGCGGCAGCGGCAATGAACTCGGCTTCGCGCTTACCGCCGACAGTGCCGGCAACGCCTACCCGGCCGGCGTGACGTGCTCGACCGACTTCCCGCTTGAAGCCTCGATGCAATCCCTGACCGGCGGCTGCTTCGCCTACGTCAGCAAGCTCAACCCCTCCGGCTCGGCCTTCGTGTACTCGACTGCGCTCGGCGGCACTGGCTTCCAGTTCGCCCTGGCAGTTGCCGTCGGCCAGAACGGCAACACGTACATCACCGGCCAGACCTCATCGGCAGATTTCCCG
The DNA here is from genome assembly GCA_041906745.1 of Patescibacteria group bacterium. Lineage (GTDB taxonomy): Bacteria > Patescibacteriota > UBA1384 > JACPKC01 > JACPKC01 > JBBUCD01. The sequence continues at coordinate 1,695 of JAYRIO010000020.1, read as the reverse complement.
ACAGCCCAGGCGTTCCAGCCGGCGTACGGCGGTGGCGGGGCGGACGTGTACGTCGCCCAGATCAACGACGCCGCCATCACCGTGACCGGCACGCTCGACCCGCAGCTGTCCTTCTCACTTGGCTCCACCATCTGCGACCTAGGCGTCTTCTCGCCAAACCAGACGAAGTTCTGCACCCACACCATGAGCGCCTCGACCAACGCGACGAACGGGTACACGATTTCGTACATCCCCACGACGACACTCACGAGCGGCGCCAATACGATTACGGCCATGACCACCCAGACCGGCAGCGTCGTAACGAGCGAGCAGTTCGGCTTCAACCTTCGGGCGAACACGGCCGCGGGAAGCAATACGTCAGGCGACTTCGGCGCCGATGCCAGCGGCGGGAGCGGCAGCCCGCTGACCGGCTACAACCTTGCCGACCAGTTCAAGTTCGCGGTCGGCGGCGAGGATATCGCCCAGGCGACGGCCGCGACCAACAACACGACCTATACCGTCTCGTACATCGCCAACATCGACTATCTGACCCAAGCCGGCACCTACACAACGCCGATCACGTACACGATTGTCGCCAGCTACTAGCGAGGTATCCATGACACGCCATCACTCCTCCTCTGTTCGCATCACCGCCGCTCTGGCGCTCCTGTGCCTTACCGCAACTCGACTCGCCCCGCTCCCAACAACCGCGCCCGCCCCGCAACCAGCTAGCACCGCGACCACGGCGCACGCCCCGCTCGTGTTCGAGCCAAACCAAGGCCAGGCCGATCCGTCGGTTGACTTCGTGGTCCACCACGGCGATACCGTCACCGCCTTTTCCGGCACCAGCGCCACCACATCGGTCGGGAACGCACGGGTCACCATGACGCTTACCGGCGCAAATGCCGGATCCTTTGTCGGCCGCGACGAGTTGGCAAGCAAGACCAACTACTTTATTGGCAACAACCCGTCGCGCTGGCACACGAATGTCCCGAACTTCGGCGCACTGCTCGCCACGAACGTGTACCCAGGCATCGACCTTCGGTACTACGGTGCGGGTTCGGCGCTCGAGCATGACTTCATCGTCAACCCTGGTGCCGACTACCACCAGATCACACTGTCGCTGCACGGACAGGACAGCGCCTCGCAGGATGCGAGCGGCAACCTGGTCCTCAAAGCAGGGGAGCGTACCCTCACGCTCAATGCCCCAGCGACGTACCAGCGGCTGGAACACGGCCAACAGACCGTTGCGTCCGCGTTCAGGTTGACCGGCGACACCGTGACCATTGCCGTGACCGGCGCGTATGACCAGACCAAACCGCTCATCATCGACCCGACGCTCGTGTCGTCCACCTACCTGGGCGGCAGTGGGGATGAGTTCGGGCGCAAGATTGCCGTCGATAGCACTGGCAACATCTACGTCGCCGGTGAAACGAAGTCCGTCGATTTCCCGGCCAGCTCGCCCTACCAGGGCGCGTACGGCGGCGGTATCGAGGATGCGTTCGTTACCAAATTCGACCCGACTGGCAGCACCCTCATCTACTCGACCTACCTTGGAGGGAACGGCGAGGACCAGGCGATCAGCCTTGCCATCGACGGCTCGGGCAGCGCGTACGTCGTCGGCAATGCCGGCTCGACCGACTTTCCGACCGCCTCGCCCTACCAGGCAAGCTTTGCCGGCGGGATCTGGGATGCGTTCCTTGCAAAGTTGAGCCC
>JAYRIO010000019.1:0-4720 GCA_041906745.1 Patescibacteria group bacterium | reverse complement strand
GTCGCTCGGCGGCAGCTTGGCGCTCAAGCTGGCCTCCCAGGTGCAGCCGGCCTCGCTGGTCGTGATCGGCGCGCCAGTGCGGCTGCACTACCACACGGCGATCAAGGCAGCGCTGCCGCTGCTGCGTCTCGCAGTGGGGCCGGATATGGTGAAGCCCGACACCGGCTTCTTGGCCAACGAAGTGATCCCCGGGTACGAACAACGATGCTACAACCGCGTGCCGATCGCGACCTTCCAGGCAATGATGCGGTTTCTGGAACGCGAGATGACCGCGCCAACTTTGCGCCGCGTGACCACACCGGCACTGGTGATCCAGGGATCGAACGACCCCATCGTGGCGCCGTACAGCGTCCCGCGGCTGCGCGCGCACCTTGGCTCGGCACGCAAGGACTTCGTCACTTGGAACGACCCGTTCCACTTGATCGTCCAAGGCGAACGCAAGCGCGAGCTCTACAAGCTGATCGCGGACTGGCTCCGCGCCGCATCCCCAACGTCCGCGCCGACCGTATAGGCTATACTGGTACCTATGGCGCTTGAAAGTTCGCCCATCAAATCGATTGGGATTATTATGGCCATCGCCCTCAGCGGCGTCGTCGTGGTCGTGGCGACCGTCCTTGCCCAGAACCGGCAGAACAAGCCCGTAACGACCGGCACCAAGTCGTTCATCGAACCAACCTCCGGTATCGCCATGGACGCGCCGACCAGCTGGACGATCGGCAGCGCCAGCACCAACATGCTCATCTCGACCACCTACCGTGTCGGCTCGATCCCGAGCCAGCGTACGTCGTGCACGCAGTTCTCGCCGGAACGCTCGAAAACGATCCAGCAATCGCTGGCCAGCGGCGATGCTGCCGCCCAAGCAAGTTGGCAGCTCGAGTTCCCCGGTCTGAATACCAGCCAGATCCTGAAAGGCCCGAAGACCCTGTTCTCGCTCGTGGGCATCGACACCTGCAACGAAAGCTTGACGGTACGGACGATCACCTTGCGTGGGCAGGCGTACAAGAACAATGTCGAGCTACAACTCACGCACGTGATCCCGGTCGACGATTCGCTGAGCGTAACCGACGTCAACCAGCTGGCGCAGTCCTTGGCCGACGGCACGGCCGACCCCACCGACCAAACGGTCTTCAACCAGTTCGTGACGGTACTGGGCTCGGTTCGCTAAGCACCGCGTGTTGCTCGTAGAGGGCGCTCGCGTAACTCATGGTGGCCGCGACCATGCGCTGCCGCAGCAGCGGTTGCGCCAGACGGCGGAGCGAATCGACGCCGCCGATCGTACTCACTTCGGACACGAAGACGCGCCCGTCTTCGAGCGGCACGATGTCGACGGCCAGCTCGCTGGCACCGTGGCCGCGGTGGTCCAACAGCTCAACAACCGACCGTGCTACGCTTTGCGCCTGGTACCGGACGGCTTCGGTCCGGGGGCCAAGTACCTGCTCGAACAGCGGCGTGCACTGCTCGAAGATGCCGACAGTCGTCATCGGGCCGGCGGTACTCTGTTCCTTGCCGACACGGATCAGCGCGCACGTCTCCTCCCAGCGCAAGGTGCGGCTGCGCTGCCATACGCTGCGGATGGCAATCGGGCAGGATTCGAACCGGATCGGCTCGTGGTACTGCTGCACCACCGCCTCGCCGAACAGGTACAATAGTTTGTCTTGGACGTCGGCTGCCCGCTTGAGCGACAGCGTATGGGCGACCGTCCGCGCCACGAACCGGATCGAGAACTCGTCGGCCTTCCGGACCACGTGGGCGAACCGCGGCTCTCCCGACCGGAACCGGTTGAAGACGTTCCAGCGGTTATGCTGGGCCAGCATCCCGCGAAGATCCGATCCGGGGCGCAGCAGCGCGCTGTCGGGGAAGCGCTCGTTGAGCGTGGGGTGGCTGAGCCCGATCTGGATCACCCGCCACCGGTCATGCACGATATCCTCGACGTCGGGATTATTGAGGAACTGCGTACCGGTTTCTTGCTTGAGCCATTGGATAATCGGCGTATCATCGGCGTGCCAGGCAAGATTGCGCACGTAGCTCACATGCGGGATCGGGAAAAAATCACGCGTCCAGCCCCCGTCCGACCGCGTCCAGCCCCAGACCAGCCGCCGCTGTTTCAGGAGGTCGCGCGGCGAATAGACGTACGCCGTCCAGCCTAACTGCTGGGCGTGCTCGACCACGTCTTTGATCGGCTGCGTCAGCGGCCCGCACAGCTGGCTGGGCTCCGCGGCCTGGATCGCGTGGGTCAGGATGCCAAGGACCGGTTGGGTGGGGCTCAAGGGTTCCACGGCGCCATCTCCTGATGCAGGAAGTCATGCGTTATACTACCACCTTATATGGACGATCCGACAGTCTTTCAACTCGAGGCGCCGTACCCGCCGGCCGGCGACCAACCGCGGGCGATCGACGAGCTGGTCGCCGGGCTCCGCGCCGGCCAACAACACCAGACCCTGCTCGGCGTGACCGGTTCCGGCAAGACGTATACCATAGCGAACGCGATCGCCCGGACCGGACGGCCGACGCTGGTGATCGCGCACAACAAGACGTTGGCCGCACAGCTGACGCAGGAGTTCCGGACGTTCTTTCCCCACAACGCCGTCGAGTACTTCGTGTCGTATTACGACTACTACCAGCCGGAAGCATACCTGCCCTCAACCGACACCTACATCGAAAAGGAAGCTGACATCAACGAGGAAATCGACCGGCTGCGCCACGCCGCGACCGCTGCGCTGCTGAGCAGGCGCGACGTCATCGTGGTGGCGTCGGTGTCGGCGATTTACGGCCTGGGCTCGCCGAGCGAGTACCGGGAAACGATTCTGCCGGTGGCGGTCGGCCAACGGCTGTCACGCGAGGAGCTGCTGAACCGGCTCGTCGACATGCACTACGTCCGCAGCCAGACGTATGAACGGGGCTCGGTGTCGGTCCGCGGCTCGATCCTCGACATCCTGCCGCCTGGCATGGAACAGCTGATCCGCCTCGAGCTCGACGGTGACCGGGTGAAAGCGATCAGTCTGCTTGACGCGGTCAGCCGCAGCGTACTCGAGCACCTGGCGCATACGCTCATTTTTCCGGCCAAGCACTTCGTGGTCGCGCCTGACGTCCTGGCGGCCGCGCTCACCGATATCGAGCAGGAACTTGCCGGGCAGGTGGCTGCGCTTGAGCGCGCCGGTAAGGTCATGGAGGCCGACCGCCTGAAACGCCGGACACGCCACGACATCGCGCTGCTACGCGAGGTCGGGTACTGCAACGGGATCGAAAACTACTCCCGGCATCTCAGCCGCCGCCGTGCGGGCGAGGCGCCCAACACCCTGCTCGAGTACTTCCCGTCCGACTTCCTGACCGTGATCGACGAATCGCACGTCACAATCCCGCAGATCCGCGGCATGTTCGCGGGTGACCAGGCGCGGAAGGACACGCTCGTCGAGTACGGGTTCCGGCTGCCATCGGCCAAGGACAACCGCCCACTGACGTTCGAGGAGTTCGACGCCCGGACCCCCCAGCGGATCTACCTGTCCGCGACGCCCGGCCCGTACGAACGGCAGCACTCGTCCCAGATCGTGGAGCAGATCATCCGCCCGACCGGCCTGGTCGACCCCGAGGTCGTGATCCGCCCGATCGCCGGGCAGGTCGAGGACGGCATCGCCGAGGTGCGCACCGAGGTCGGCAAGGAGCAGCGCGTCCTCGTCACCACGTTGACGAAAAAAATGGCCGAGGACCTGTCGGAGTTCTTGGTGAAGGAAGGTGTCAAGGCCCGGTACGTGCATTCCGACGTCGAGACGCTGGAACGGATCCGGACGCTCGAACAGCTGCGGAAAGGCCAGATCGAGGTACTGGTCGGCGTCAACCTGCTTCGCGAAGGCATCGACCTGCCGGAGGTGTCGCTGGTGCTCATTTTCGATGCCGACCGCGAGGGCTTTTTGCGCTCCGACACCTCACTCATCCAAACGATCGGCCGCGCCGCCCGTAACGTGAACGGACGGGTCATCCTGTACGCCGACGTACAAACCGGATCCATGGCCCGGGCGCTCGAAGAAACCAGCCGCCGCCGCGAGCTGCAGCTGGCATACAACCGCGAGCACGGCATCACGCCGAAAACCGTACAAAAGGCGATCAAGAGCATTGTCCCCGACGAGCCGTCCGCGGTCGCCCCCGAACTGTCAGACACGATCGATCCGGATACACTGCCCGCCGTCATCAAGCGCCGCGAAGCCGAGATGAAGCAGGCGGCCAAGGAGCTACGATTCGAGGAAGCGACCCTGATCCGCGACGAGGTGATCCAGCTGCGGAAGCTCCAGCAGCAGTTCCGCGGCCGTACCGCCTGATGTTTGGTGTTTGTTCGGATTTGGGGTATAGTACGGAGCTATGAAGCACCAGATCTCTGTGCGCGGCGCACGGGAACACAACCTGCAAGGCATCGACCTCGATATCCCCAAAGATTCGCTGGTAGTCATCAGCGGCATCTCGGGGTCGGGGAAGTCGTCGTTGGCGTTCGACACGATTTACGCCGAAGGGCAGCGGCGGTATATCGAGTCGCTCTCGTCGTACGCCCGGCAGTTTTTAAGCCAAGGCAAGAAACCGGACGTCGACTCGATCGAGGGTCTGTCCCCGGCGATCTCGATCGACCAGAAGTCGGCCTCGCACAATCCCCGCTCCACGGTCGGCACGTTCACGGAAATCTACGATTACTTACGCCTGCTGTATGCCAAGATCGGCGAGCAGTACTGCAGCAACT
>JAYRIO010000018.1:0-2734 GCA_041906745.1 Patescibacteria group bacterium | reverse complement strand
GGTTTTGGCGAGCGCGTAGTGGGCGTTCAGCTCGCTGTCGAACCCGCTTGGCGCGAGCGAGGTCAGGTCGGAGACGGTGGGGGTCGCCGACGTGCCGTCCGTCTGGGTGCCGTCCGTGGTCCCCGTAGTGGACGTTCCGGTGGTATCCGTCGACGGCGTCTTGCCTTTGAGGCAGCCTGTCAGGCTGACTGCCACGGTGGCAAGCAGCAGTAGCCGCACCCCGAACTGTACCCGCCGTGCTGTCATACGCCCCCTTGCGTCATGCTGCTGGTTGGCCGTCGGCCGGCTTGTCCTCGGTCGTTCCGGCGTCGCCGTCATCCGCCGGTGCTGCGCCCGCTGCCGCATCAGGCGCTGATTCGTACGCGTGGCTGCCGAGTTCCGAGAGCTTCTGCTCGAGTGCGTTCGCGGCTTGCTCGATCGCGCCGGCATCGTCCTGCGCGATCACGCCGCGTACGGCCAGCACCGCGTCCTCGACGGCCCGCTTGTCCTCGGGCTTCACCTTGTCGCCAAGGTCCTTGATGGTCTTTTCGGCGCTGTAGATCAGGCTGTCAGCCCGGTTCCGCAGTTCGATCAGGCTCTTGCGCTGCTTGTCCTCGGCCTCGTGGGCCTCGGCGTCTTTGCGCATCCGCTCGATGTCCTGTTCGGATAGGCCGGACGAGGATTGGATCGTGATCTTCTGCTCTTTGTTCGTCGCCTTGTCTTTCGCCGAAACGTTCAGGATGCCGTTGGCGTCGATGTCGAACGATACCTCGATCTGCGGCACGCCGCGCGGCGCCGGCGGCAGGCCGTCGAGCATGAACTTGCCGAGCGACCGGTTGTCGGCGGCCATGGGCCGTTCGCCTTGCAGGACGTGGACCTCGACCGAGGTCTGGCTGTCGCCGGCGGTCGAGAAGGTCTGCGCCTTCGAGGTCGGGATGGTGGTGTTGCGCTCGATGAGCGGGGTCATAACGCCGCCGAGCGTTTCCAGGCCGAGCGTGAGCGGCGTGACGTCGAGCAGGAGTAGGTCCTGCACCTCGCCGCCAAGGACGCCGCCCTGGATAGCCGCGCCGAGCGCCACGACCTCGTCCGGGTTGACGCCCTTGTGTGGTTCCCGGCCGAAGATCTCGCTGACCATTTTCTGGACCATCGGCATGCGGGTCTGGCCACCCACCAGGATGACCTCGTTGATGTCGCTCTTCGTCAGCTTCGCGTCCTGAAGCGCTTGCTCGCATGGCTTGCGCGTCCGCTCGACCAGGTCGCCCACCAGCTGTTCCAGGCGCGCGCGCGAGAGCTTCATGACAAGGTGTTTCGGGCCGGCGGCATCAGCCGTGATGAACGGCAGGTTGATCTCGGTTTCCATGTTCGAGGACAGCTCGACCTTGGCTTTCTCGGCAGCTTCCTTGATCCGCTGCAGCGCCATGGCGTCCTTGTTGAGTTCGATCCCCTCGTTCTTTTTGAACTCGGCCAGGATCGCGTCCATGATGGCATGGTCGAAGTCGTCGCCGCCCAGGTGCGTGTCGCCCGCGGTCGACTTCACCTCGAAGACGCCGTCGCCGATTTCCAGGATCGTCACGTCGAACGTGCCGCCGCCCAAGTCGTAGACGGCGATCTTGCCCTCTTTCTGTTTGTCGAGGCCGTAGGCCAGCGCGGACGCGGTCGGCTCGTTGATGATCCGCTTGACATCGAGGCCCGCGATCTTGCCGGCGTCTTTCGTCGCCTGCCGCTGCGCGTCGTTGAAGTAGGCGGGCACCGTAATGACGGCGTCGCTGACCGTTTCGCCAAGGTACGCTTCGGCGTCAGCTTTCAATTTCTGCAAGATGAAGGCCGAGACTTCCTGCGGCGAGTACTCCTTGCCGCCCATGACGACGCGGACCGAGCCGTCGGCGGCCGACTGGAGCTTGTAAGGGACGAGGGCATGGGTCTTCTGTACCGTAGCTTCGTCGAACCGGCGGCCGATGAACCGTTTGACTGAGAAGACGGTGTTTTCGGGATTCGTGATCGCCTGGCGTTTGGCGATCTGGCCCACGAGCCGCTCGCCGCTTTTGTTGACCGCGACGATCGAGGGGGTGGTATTGCTGCCTTCGGCCGACGGGATGACTTTCGGTTTGCCGCCCTCCATCACCGCGACGACGGAATTGGTGGTACCAAGATCGATACCGATGATCTTTGCCATACGGACCTTTCTACCCTCGCTTTAGGCTGCTGGCTGGGGGCCAGTACTGACCACCACCTTGGCCGGTTTGAGTATTGTATCACGATAGCGGTACCCAGATTCGACCTCGTGGACCACGTGGTCGGCGGGTACGGTGTCATGCGGCAGTTGGCTCACCGCCTCGTGCTGCATGGGATCGAACGGCTGGCCGACGACCTCAAGCCGCTCCAGGTGGTTGGCGCGCAAGAGCTCGTCCAGTTGCTTGGAGATCTGCTCGACGCCGGTCCGCCAGGCGGCGCTGTCGCTGTGCTGGGAGAGGGCGTGGCGGAAGGTATCGGCGATCGGCGCAACCCTGAGGAGCGTGTCGGTGGTGGCCAGCTGCCACACCTCGGCCCGTTCGCGCTCGGTGCGCTTGCGGTAGTTCTCGAAATCGGCCTGGCAGCGCTGCCAGCCAAGGCGCAACCGTTCCAGCTCGTCGGCCTGGTCGGCCGGCTGTTCGGTGGGTTGCGGTGCGTCGGATGGTGCGTCGGTCATGCTGACTCCGTTCGAATACGACATGGTACACTCAGAGTCCGCAAGGGGTCAAGTGAAACACGCCGCCGC
>JAYRIO010000017.1:0-4251 GCA_041906745.1 Patescibacteria group bacterium | reverse complement strand
GTACTCGGGATTCTTATACTTATAACGTTCGTGATAGTTATGTATATCCTGTTCCGGCAAGGGTTTCTGGGACCTCGTGCGTAATTGACTTTTATTCTCCGTTCGTGTATTGTATAGATACACAAAACGGAGGGGCTATGGACCAAGGTCAGTGGAAGGGAACAGAGGTAGCGTACCGGGCCGAGCAGATCGAGTCCGGTGTTCTTGGTGCGCACGACGCACGGTCGCTCAAGGCGGCGCTCCGCCCGCTGACCGACATGTCTCACGGACGTTATAATATTGCATCGCTCTACAGCCACCTAGGACCGGCCCGTCTCGTCATGCTGGCCCTTGCCGGCTACGAATCACCGCATGCCCGCGTCCGGGCGGTCTCGGCCTTATCCCTCCTGTCGCTGACCGACGCGCTCGACGCTATCCGTTCGCCCCAGCTCACTGAGCAGGTGTGGCTGATCCTGGCTGCCCAGCAGGACGTGCTGCTGCAGCGGATCGAGGATGACCTGGAGGCATTGCAGTCCCTGGACGACGAGCGCGCAGCGGAGACGCGCCGTCAGCTCGCTGCCGTCCATAAAATGCTGCGGACGCGGAGTGCGGCGGCAGTCACACAGTACTTGTCGCTCACGCAGTCAGCCGCCCCGGTGTCCTATGGTCAAGCATAACCAGCCGACGGCCTTGCAGTGGTATCTCGAGCATGAGCTGGAGCTCGAGCAGTGGGTGCGGCGGCTCGTGCTCGTCTATGTCCTGCACTTTATCCTGACACCGACAGCCTAGCGACGCTAGCCGTGGAACGGCCGCCGGATAATCAAGTACGACGCGACGCCGGCCAGTACGAAGGAGAGAAGCAGGGCGAGGCCGAGGCTGGTCCCGGTCTGGGCTAGCCGGCTTACCGGTGCGGTGGAGGTTGTAACTGTCGTCGCGGCTGCCTGCCGGACAACGACCGACTGCGTCCCGACTTGGCTGCCGATGCGGACCGTCGCCGTGAACGTGCCTGCCGAGGTATACGTATGCGAGGCGGTCGCGCCGGTGACCGTGCCGCCATCGCCGAAGTCCCAGATCGCGCTGGCAGCGTCGGTACCTGCGCCGGACAGCGAGGCCGCAACGGTCAGCGGTGCCGTGCCCGAGGTCGGGTTGAATGAGAACGTGAAGGTGGGCGGCGTGGCTGCCTTCGCGATCGTAAAGCTTGCGGAGCGGGTTTTGGGCTCGGTGCCGTGCAGGTACCGTACTGTCACGGTGTAGGCGCCGTCCGCCACCTGGCTGCCGGCCGTAGCCTTTTGGTCCCAGGCCCAGGACTTGGCTGCGCCGCCGGGCAAGTTGTCGACGACCTGGGATGCGATGGGGGAGAAGACCGAGCCCGCGGCATTGCTGACCGTGAACGGCGCGCTGTCAGGCAGCGTCAGGGCGTCCGTCCCCAGATTCTTGAACACGAAGCTGACGGATTCGCCCGGCAGGTAGACGCTTTTCGACATTGTGAGCGAGGCGTCCTGGGTAGTGTCCGGGCTGACAACGACCGATTTCTGGGCGGTTTGGGTCGTGGTCTGGCCGTTCACGGTATCCGTTTGGGTGACGGCAACCATGAACGTGCCGGCCTGGGCGTATATGTGGGCGATCGACGCGCCGGTCTGCTGCTGCGGGGCAGAGGAGTCGCCCCAGGCCCAGGTAATCGTCCGTCCTGCAGCTACGGTCGGCCCGGTGCCCGTCACGGTGAGCGGGGCGACGCCGGTCGCGGGGGTGACCGAAAACGATAGGGCAGGGCGCGGGGGAGCCGGCGTCGCCGAAACGGTGACGGTCTTCTGCGCGCTGAACGAGCCCGACGTCAGTTTCAGCTGGTACGTGCCGGTAGCGGAGTAGGTATGGCTGACGGTCGTCGGCCCGTTTTGGCTGGTTTGGCCGTCGCCGAAGTCCCAGTTAAGGGTCAGCCCGGGCACTTGCGTGCCGGTGTAGGTGGCGGTCACGGTCAGCGGCGCGTTGCCGCTGGTCGGCGTCAGCGTGAAGTCGAAGTTAGAAATCGGTGCGTGCAGCGGGCCGAACGACACGTTGTCGATGCCGTACCCGTAGGCCGCGTTCTCTTGGTGCCTGTACACCTCGATCCTGGCGATGCCGGTGCTACTCCCCTTGCTCAGCGTGACCGGCGTATTGACGCAGGTATTCGACGCGCCGATTCCTTTCTCTTCGATCAGGGCGTTGCTCGCGTCGTAGCTTTTCACGGAAACCCCGACGAGGCTGTTCAGCACAACCAGCGAGACACTGTCGCTCACCTGGTTATTGGTAAAGCCGACCACGAGCGGCCACGGTCCGAACGAGGGGCCCGGATTGACCGTGAGCACGTTCGGGGAGGACGGTGGCTGGTAGCCGGCACAGAAGCCGGTTGCGTCCGGCACATGCAGGTATCCGCCGCCGCCGGCATTCGGCGAGTCGATATACACTCCTTGGGCGGCGTAGGTATCGCCGGGAATCGAACCCTGGCTGTGGTCGTCGAACGTCAGGGTGGTGGCACCCACGGTGTCGGCCTGCGATTGCTGGTTCGTGAGTACACCCCAGTATCCCAGGGTGACCGCGAAAATCGCGACGCTGACGCCGACCGCGGTTCGGATCCGACGGTTGATCGAATCGACAGGCTGTTTTGCCATGCACACCCTCCAGGTGCTGGTTGCTTCGCCTCACTATACCCTATCCGTACACGTCGGTGCCGAAGATCTTGTGGATGTGGGCTTTGCTATACTCCAGCTACAGCAATGGAGGGATCGCAGTGCCACACGGATCGGTAAAGCGGAGCCTTGGTATCGTACTCGCGTGCGCGGTACTGCTTGCGGCGTTCGGCGGTACGTACTACGTATACCGCCGCCGCATGGCTGCAACCCAGGGGGCGCCACTGGCCCGCGGTACGGTTATCCAAGCTGCTGGAAACACCGTGACGCTCCGTGATTTCGGCAAGGACGGCACCGTATCCGATGACGACCGACTGATTACGTACGTACTTACCAGCGATACCACTGTCCGTGCAGCTCGCGCTGACGGTGCCTACGCACCCTCGAACCTGAGTGCGATCTACGCCGTGGGTTCGCTAGTGGTGGTCCATGAAACGGCCGAAGGTGCCAACGGCATGACCGAGTTGCGCGCCGCGGATGTCGTCTACACCCCTCCTACCCCGCCTCCGGCGCAGGAATCGCAGTGATGCTCATATACCACCTGGCCGTCGCTGGGATCATCGCGATCCACCTGGCTTGGGTCACGGTGGTGCTCGTGGGCGGCGCGGCTGCGATGGTCGGCTGGTTACGCCGCCATCCCGCACTCGAAGCCGGATACCTGGCGGTGGTCGGACTCACGGCCCTGAACCGTCTCACCGGTCCCGTCTGCTGGCTTACCCAGGCGGAGCTCCATCTCCGTTCATTGGCGGGTGAGCCGGTCAGCCAGCTCGGGTTTATCGAACGGGTGCTGGCGGCGGCCGGCGTACCGGTGTACGGGCCAGTTATCCTTACTGCCGGCACGGTCTGCATCGCGGTCGGCCTTGGGGCGACGCTCGTGTGGCATCTGAACGGCATCCGACCAGGCCTCTTGCCGTCATTCGCGCATACCAAGGAGCACGCATGATTTCCGACTCCCGCCACCACCTGGTCGCCATCGCGTTGGCGGCGCTTTTCATCCCAGCCGGTGCCGCCCATGCCGTGGGCGGGCTCGGAGCGCCCGGGCTGTCGAACGCGTACTCGCGCCAGATCCAGCAGATCGATCCTGCCTGCAACGGGTTCTTCAATTCGATGTCTGATGAAATCTATTCGTACGCGGAGCCGGTACCTAATTGGTGGTACGGGCTCCAAACTGCCTTCCCGGCGATCGAGGTCTATCGTGACGGGTTGCTCTTGAGTCCGTACGAACCGCCAGCGGCCGGGTCATCGTCGGTCGCTATTTCAAAGCCTGACGGACGGCATTACTCGATGGCGGCCTTGTCCGGTACGCACAGTTACCGTATCGATATTACCTTCCAGTCGACGCTCAATTACATCGGTGATCCGAACAATCCCTCGCCGTTCAATCCCCTGCCAAGCACGTACCCTCCGCATACCTTTACGGGCAACACGGTGTCGGTGACGCATGGCGCGAATGACTGCGGCGGCGGGTCGGGCGGTGGATCCGGCGGTACCGGCGGCGGCAGCGCGAAGGAAGTCTGCGGCAACGGCATCGATGACGACGGCAACGGGTACGTGGACGAGGGGTGCACCACCTCGATCAAGCTTGATCCGCCCCAGGCATCGTGCGTTG
>JAYRIO010000016.1:0-2247 GCA_041906745.1 Patescibacteria group bacterium | reverse complement strand
GCATCAAAGACCGGGGTCACCGTAAAACCGCCGAAGACCAAGATTTCTTTCTTGACCGGGTCGTAGGCGGCCGACGCGCCGACGCGGGCCTCGGGCCATGGGCCGGTGAACGGTGACGGGTCGTAGCGGTTGTATTGGCCGTCGAACCACTCCACGACCTGCGGGTAGCTGGGGACGCAGCTGCCAGTTTCCAGGGCGGTGTAGCAGACGCCGCCCGTATCCAGGGGGACGTTGCTGACGGCACCGGTGGCAAGCGCATCGATCTGACGGAACCCGACCATCGTCCCCGAAACCGGGTCAAGGTACATCGCCTCGTTCGAACCGTATCCGGTAAAGCGGGTATTGGCGCCAAGTACCTGGGCGATGCTGCCGTTCTGGTTGAAGACCGAGACATTCGTCGGTGCCTGGATATTGCCGGTGCCCTGCAAGCCGACCAGCTGGTGCTTCGAGTCAGACCAAAAGATCGAGGTGCCGCTGGCATCGCCAGCCTGTTGCGCCCAGCTCTTGGCGTTCGCATCGTACGCGAACAGATGCGTGAAGATCGACGCGTACAGCTTCTTGCCCGTTGCGTCGAAGCTGGTATTGAGCGGCCAGCTGCGCGAGTCGCCAGCCGGCAGGTTAATGAGGAAGTCGGGCGTGTTCGTGCTTACCTTCTGCCACGCCGAAAACTGGCTGCCCTGCTTCAGCTGTACGATGCCGTTCACCAGCTCGGCGTTGCCGTCGCCAGCTGCCACGCCCTTCTGTAGGTCGATGGTTGAATCGACCGTCAGCTTGGCCGGCGCCGTCGGCGTTGCTCCGAAAATCGTCAGCCGGCCGGTCCGTTGCCCGTATAGAAGGAGCGCGCCGCCAAGCAGTACTACGGTGGCTATCAGGAACAAAATCAGACGTTGGCGGCGCATGGGACTCCTATTCGGTTATCGCAAGTGCAAGAACGTAAGCAACTTATTCCACAGGTCGACGAAGAATCCCAGGATCGGGATGCCGGTGGTTGCCAGGACGGCGGGCGGCGCTTCAGCTACAGCGATGCTGACCGTCGCGGCATTGCTGACGGCGCCGTCTTTATCGCAGACCGTGTACTTGAAGGTGTCGGTGCCGGCAAAGCCCGCGGTCGGCGTATAGGTGGCCCGGCCGTTGTCCTTGTTGATCGTCACCGTGCCATGGCCTGGCTGCGTGGTAACCTTGACGCAAGTCGGGTCCAGGTTGCCGTCCGGGTCGGCGTCATTGAGCAGTATGTCGACCTCGACCGGCTTGTCGTGCGGCGTCACGGCTGCGTCGTCGTTGGCTTGCGGCGGCTTGTTCTCGGGGCCTTTCGGCGGTACCGGCGGCCTGACCGTAACCGTGACCGTCGCCGTATCCTTGGCGCCCTTGTCGTCGCACATCTCGTACACGAAGGTATCCGTACCGCTGAAGTCTTTGGCTGGCGTGTAGGCGATGTTGCCATTCGTCGTGTCGACCTGGGTCGTGCCGTGGGCCGCTGCGGTCACTACCTTGGTGCAGGCCGGGACGATCGTGCCGTCCGCATCCGTATCATTGGCCAGGACTGGAATAACCACGAGTGCATTCTGGTCTGTCGCGGCGGTATCGTCGTTGGCGACTGGCGGCTGGTTGTTCGGCGTGGCCGGAGCGCAATCCGCCGTCTTTAGGTTGACGGCATTGCTGCTCTTGGTGCCGCCGTCATTCGTGGCCACGACGGTATAGGTGTAGCTGGTACCTGCGGCTGCGGTCGTATCCACATAGTTCGTGGCAGTCTGGCTGGCGATCAGGGTCTGCGTGCCGCGCTTGACGGCGTAGGCATCAGCCTTGTCGGACGCGGTCCATGCCAGGACGTTCTGGGCGGTCGTGCCAGTGCAGAGCGCCTGGACGGTCAGGACGAAGTCGCCGGGCGGCGTCGGCTTCGGCGTGACGGTGACCGTCACTGTTGCGTCATCACACAATCCGAGCGCGTCGCACACCTTGTACTTGAAGGTGTCGGTGCCGCTGAATCCGCCAGCTGGGGTATAGATCGCCTTATGGTCAGTGCCGAACGTTACCGTGCCATGGGCCGGATCCTGGGTCTTCGTCACCGTTGCCGGATCCAAATTATTGTCCGGGTCGGTGTCGTTCGCCAGGACGTCGATTGTGACGCTCGAGCCATCCTGAACGGTCGCGGTATCGTCGTTGGCGACCGGCGGTTGGTTCGTTTCGTTAATTGTGACCGTGACGGTGGCGTAATCGCACAGATTGCCGGTGTCGCACACCGTGTACTTG
>JAYRIO010000015.1:0-5510 GCA_041906745.1 Patescibacteria group bacterium | reverse complement strand
GAGAGGATGACGCCGAACCGGCCCTTTTTGCGCGCCCGTTCGCCGTAGTCGGTGTCCTCGTCGACGCGGAGGCGTTCGTCGAAGCCCTTGATCCGCTCGTGGAGGCGGCGGCGGATGAGCATGCCGGCGCCATGGAGTGAGGGGTAGAGGGTGTTCATGGTCCGCATGATCCGCTCGATCGTGCCAAACAGCAGCTTGTCGATCCGCAGGCGGCTGCGCGGATGCATGAGCAACGCGGCGACATCGAGCTCCCGGTCATCGAATTCCGGGATGGCCTGTTCCAAAAAATGCACCGGCAGGTTGCTGTCGGCATCCAAAAAGAGCAGGTAGTCGCCCGTCGCGAGCTTGGCCGCCTTGTTCCGTGCCGCGCTCGGCAACCCGCCGTCGGTCACGATGGCGCCGTAGGCCTTGGCGATCGCCCGCGTTCGGTCCGTTGAGTGGGCGTCCGCCACGATCACCTCGAGCGGCGGGACGGCTTGCTTGGCGATCGAGTCAAGGATGGCCGGGAGCGACGCCTCCTCATTGAGGGTGGGGATGATAATGCTGACCGAGACTGGCTCAGCCTGGCTCATAGGTCGTCGGCGCCCGCCTGACCATCGGGCAGGTCGGCCTGGCGGAGCCGGGCGATGGCTGTTTCCAGCTGCTTGCGGAGTGAGTCGCCAGGCTTGGTCACCTCGAGGTAGTTCGCGAAGTAGGTCATGAGCTGCTGCGGGCCGACCCGCTGGAACCGCCGGTACGACGTGGTGACGCGGAGCTTGGGCAGGAGCTTGACGGTGCCGGCCGAGGCGATCCGCTGCGACAGGTCCAGGTCTTCGCCCACCGAGAGCGTTTCCTTCCAACCGCCGACCGCCCGGAAGGCCGAGGCTCGCACGGCCATGTTGAAGCCGACCAGGTGGTGGGTGCCGGCAACGAGCCGGTCCAGTTCGTGCAGGTAGGGCAGCGACCGGTTGACGACGGCGTTCACCACCTCATGCTCGATGTCGTAGGTGCCCGGACCACCCACGGCGACGACCTTCTGGTCTTCGAATGCGGCCACGATCTCCTTGAGCCAGTTCTTCGGCACGACGGTATCCGCATCTGTGGTCGCGATCAGCGGGGCCTTGGCGGCGGCGAAGCCGGCGGCGCGCGCCCAGCCGACGCCAGGCTGCCGTTCCTGCACGACCCGTGCCCCGAAGAGCCTGGCGATCTTCGCCGTACCGTCGGTGCAGTTGTTGTCGACCACGATCAGCTCGTAGTCGCTGGGCGCCATGCCCGTTTGCTTGGCGAGCGCCTTGAGGGTCGGCGTGATATAGGCCTCTTCGTTGTAGGCCGGGATCACGACGCTGATGCGGAGCGAGGCGTGCATGCGGATCTATCCTAGTCGATCATCCGGCAGGCGCCTAGAACGCCGGCTGGGCGACGAAGCCGAGGGCGTCGCCGGACAGGACGGCGCGCGAGACGCCGATCAGGTTCCGTTTGGGTACCGGTCCGAAGAACCGCGAGTCGTCGGAATTGGGCCGGTTGTCGCCCATCACGAACACCTCGTCGCTTCTCAGGACACGGCTCAGGTTCGGCGCTACCGGCGTGAACTTAGGCAGGTAGGCTTCGTCGAGTTGTCGGCCGTTCACGAAGACGGCGTTGTTGTCGATCTTGACCGTCTCGCCCGGCAGGCCGATCACCCGCTTGATGAACTTGCGCCGGTCCGGGTCGCCGGGGAACTGCAAAATGACCACGTCGCCGCGCTGCGGGGTGGCTACGATGTAGCTCAGCCGGTCGACCAAGATGAACTCCCCGTCCTGGAAGTTAGGCATCATGCTTTCCCCGCTGATCCGGAAGACGGTGGCCACGAAGGTGTTGAAAAGCACCAAGAGGATGATGACGATCAGGATGCCGCGTAAGAGCTCGAAGCCGTAGCTCAGGGCACGGAAGAGCTGTTCCGAGCCCACGGTGCGGCGGCCGGTCCAGGGCTGGTTCGGAACGGCTGTGGCAGGCATCCCCTCGTTTGGCATAAAGATAGTATACGGGAACCGTTCTAAGGGTAGGAGGGCTTGTATCTTGTAGGGGTAAGGGGACCTGCTGGCGAAGCGCTCCCCTTACCCCTACCACCCCAACCCCTGGCACGCTCACAGCTAACGCTGTGGGGAATGAAAAACCACTCTCCGCAGAGAGTGGTTTTATCTATGGATCGAGAAGCTACTTCGTGGCCTTGGCAGCCTTTTTGGCTGGGGCGGCGGCACCGGCGCCCGGGCGCTTGGCAGTGGCGATGCCGTGGGCCTTGCTGAGCTGCGACTTGAGGCGAGCAGCCTTATGCTTGTGCATCAAGTTGTTTTTGACCGCCTTGTCGATCAGCGAGGTGGTCTGGGCCATCGTCTCTTTCGAGGCGGCCTTGAGCGCTTTCTTCAATTTGACCTTGAAGGCGGCATTCGTCTTGGTCCGTTTGACGGCCTGACGGAGGGCTTTCGTTGCGGATGAGGTATTTGGCATGCGTGCACACTACCAGAAGGGCGTAAGGTTGTAAACGGGAGCAGGAAAAACAAAAAACCCGCGTTGCCAGAGATCGAAAACATCGGACAGTATGCTAGCGCCTGCCATATATAAACCGCTGAGCGCGACTACCGTTTGCCGCATTGACATCCCAGGTTTGCGGGGGTAGGCTGAGGCATCAATCCGTGGAGGGATCGAGCGATCCCTCTTTTGCGTGAGCCCTATGGAACAAACACCCAAGCAGCAAACCGTCGAGTTGGTCCGGAACGCGAAGCGGATCATTGTCTTTTCCCATCAAAACCCCGACGGCGACGCGCTTGGGTCGTCCTTGGCCCTTACCCTGGCGCTGCGCAAGCTGGGCAAAGAGGTAATCGTCGCCAACTCCGATCCCGTCCCGCAGACCTTCACCTTCCTGCCGGCCTACGACCAAGTGGTGTCCGAGCTGGCCACCAACGGCGAGTTCGTCATCTCGGTCGACACCAGCTCGGTCGAGATCGACAAGCTGGGATACAAGGCTGTGCCCGAGGAGAAGAAGCTCAACATCGTCATTAAGACGACCAAGGGGATGCTGAACCAGGAGCTGCTGAGCTTCAAGTCGACCGGCGCGAGCGCCGACCTCATCTTCGTGCTCGATACCAATGACGTCGACCGCTTGGGTTCGATCTACGACCGCTACACCAGCCTGTTCTACGAAACCCCGATCGTGAACATCGACCACCATCCGGGCAACGACTACTTCGGCAAGGTCAACTGGATCGACCTCACTGCCACCAGCACCGCCGAGATCCTGGTGTCGCTCCTGGAATCGCTCTCGACGCTCGCCAAGCCGGCCGACCCGGCTGCCAAGACGCCCTCGCTGATCGACGCCGACGTGGCGACGCTGCTGCTCACCGGCATCACCACCGACACCGGCTCGTTCCAGAACACGAATACCACGCCCAAGTCCTTCACGGTGGCGGCGCAGCTGGTCGCGGCCGGTGCCCGCCAGCAGGAAATCGTCCAGCACATCTACAAGACGAAGTCGCTCTCGACCCTCAAGCTCTGGGGCAAGATCCTCTCGGGCGTCCAGTACGACCCGACGAACCGCTTCCTGTGGTCCACCGTCTCGGCCAACGACTTTACGAGCTTCGGGGCGAGTGAGAACGAGACCACCGGCGTGATCGACGAACTCCTGAAGGCGGTGCCGAACATCGACTTCGCCCTGCTGCTGTCGGAGAAGCACCAAGGCCTGTACGCCAGCCTGCGGGGCGTCAACAAGTTGGTCTCGGTCGCCCAGATCGCCGAACTCTTCGGCGGCGGGGGCCACGAGATGGCAGCGGCCTTCCGGATTCCGAACGGCTCGCTCGGCGAGAACGAGGCCCAGATCCTGGACAAGATCCGCGCCTTCCAAGGAGCGCGTCTGGCGCAGCAGCCGGCCGCAGCCGTTCCCGGCCAGCCGTTCGCGATGCCGGGCGATGCCGGCGCAACCCCGGCAGTACCGAGCGTCGCCAGCCTGAAAGAGCAGCAGGCCAAGCTTGATGCCGAGACGGCGCAGGCCAACCCGGCCGTCGTTGCGTAATCCTGTCAGACCTGGTACACTTCCCGCACTATGGCTACCAAGAAACCCACCACCAAAGCGCTCGCCAAGAAACCGGCCCTGCCTGCCGGCAGGCAGGTGTCAACCAAAGCGGTCGTGAAGGCAGAGAGGGCGACGACGGCGATCGCCAAGGCGCCGAAGGCCGCCAAGGCCGTCGTGCCGGCCGCCAAGAAGGCTGACAAGGCCCCGAAGCTCGAAACCGGCGCGCTCGTCGCCAAGTTCCGCACGCACAAGGACGACACCGGCTCGACCGAGGTCCAGATCGCGACCATGACCGAGCAGATGAACGAGGTCAGCGCCCACCTCAAGCTGCACCCCAAGGACCACGACGCCCGCCGCGGCCTGCTCGTGATGGTCGGCAAGCGCCGCCGGCTCCTCAACTACCTGGCGCGCACGAACGAAGGCACCTACCAGGCCTTCATCCAAGAGCTGAAGCTCCGCAAGTAAGTATTAATACAATCGGCGCGCGATCGCGCTGACGTACGACAGGTGTCTCGAAGGGATTCTTCGGGCTACGTGCCGTACCCCAGCGTCGCCGCCAGAAAGGCGACCCATGGCAGAGGTGAAACGCTATGAACTCGAGTACGCCGGTAAGTCGGTAGTGCTCACGATCGGGCAGATGGCCAACTTGGCCGACGGGGCAGTCAAGGTCGAGTACGGCGATACCGTCGTGCTCGTCACGGCCGTGGTCGGCGACGAGCCGCGCGACGGCGTGGACTTCTTCCCGCTCATGGTCGACTACGAAGAACGGCTCTACGCCGCCGGCAAGATCAGCGGCTCGCGGTTCATCAAGCGCGAGGGCCGGCCGAGCGACAACGCGATCCTCAACGCCCGCCTGATCGACCGCCCGATCCGCCCGCTCTTTCCCAAGGGGTACCGGAACGACGTCCAGGTGATCGTCACCGTCCTGTCGGTCGGCGAGAACGACCCGGACATGCCCGCGATGCTCGGCGCCTCGGCAGCATTGATGCTCACCCCGGCCCCGTTCCAGGGCCCGATCGCCGGCGTCCGCGTCGGCCGGATCGACGGCAAGTTCATCATCAACCCGACGATCCCCGAGCAGGAGCAGAGCGATCTCGACATCGTTATCGCCAGCAAGCGCGACCGCGTCATGATGTTGGAAGCCGGCATGCAGCAGCTGCCGGAGTCCGTTGTGGTGGACGCGATCAAGTTCGGCCATGACTCGCTGGCGCCCTTGTTCGACCTGCAGGAGCAGATCGCCAAGGAATGCCGCACCGGCGAGAAGCATGACGTCGTCATCCCCGGTACGGACATCCACGTCAAACTGTCTGAACACCTGGGCGACAAGCTCTTGGCCGCCGTCCGCGAGCTCGATAAGGAACGCCGCCAGGCCCAACTGAAACTGCACGAAACCGACGTCCTCTCGGCCTACGAGGGCAACTACAAGCAGTCCGAGATCAAGTCGGCCTTCACCTCACTCGTCGAGAAAGAGGTTCGCAATCTCATCTTG
>JAYRIO010000014.1:0-3758 GCA_041906745.1 Patescibacteria group bacterium | reverse complement strand
TTTGGTGTGAGTGGTGTCATAGGATGCTCCAAGGATACCCGAACAAAGACCGTATAACCAGAGGCTTGACTGTGGAAAAATTTGTCCCCATTCAAGCCTCCAGGAGGCGGGGCGTGAACCGCTTGCGTCGGCCGTCGGGTACGGTGTGGAAGATGGTGTCGACGCTTAGGCCGCTCGTAATGCTGCGGGCGCCGAACCGGGACCGGATCGCATCCATGGCGCGGGTCAGTTGGACCGACCGTTGCTCGGACGGCAGCAGGGTTCGGGGTGCATCGGCGCGGCGGACCAGGCGGTGGGCGGTGACCGAGGGCATCCGCACCGGCGTTGAGGCCATAAGGCCGCTGCCCGGCCGGTTGATGGCGTCCTCGATGAGCGACCAGGCGGCTTTGTACAGGTCGCGGTCGGATTCCAGCTGCTGGGTGGTGCGGCAGTGATTGCCCCAGCTGCTCCGGTCGCCAAGGCGCAGCCAGACGGCGACGCCGTGGGCCACAAAGCCCTGGCGCCGCAGCCGCTGCCCGACCTTTTCGACCAAGTAGTTGAGTATGGGCGGCAGCTCGACCACCGGCACGTCGGTGGGCAGCGTGTACTGGTGGCCGATCGACTGCTCGGCCTTGGCGCGCCAGTACGGTACGAGCGGCGCAGGATCGCTCCCCTGCCCGATCCGCCACAGCTCGTGTTCGTACGGGAACACGAGCGTGTGCAGCTCGTCGACCGTTTTGGTGGCCAGGTCGGCCAGGGTATGGATGCCGGCGGCCCGCAGGCGGCGGCCCAGCCGCGGCCCGATGCCGCAGAGTTCGGTGACGGGGGCCTGCGCGTACAGCTCGGCGCGGGTGTATGCCAACACGCCAGCGCGGCGGAACCGCTCGACCAACGCCGCCTCGTCGTCGCCGAGCAGGACCACGCAACCGTCCGGTTTTTGGAACTCCCCTGCCAGCTTGGCCAGCTTCTTGCCGTGGCCGATGCCGACCGTAGCGGTCATGACCTCGCCCAGCTCTTGGCGGAGCAGGGTTTTGATCCGGTGCACGGCGGTCAGGACTGCATCGACCGCCCCGTCCCCTGCCGGTATCCCGTGCAGCTCCACGAACCCCTCGTCGATTGAGAAGATCTCGACCGAGGGTGACAGGGATTCCAGGATCCCGAACATCCGTTCGCTCCACGCCTGGTAGGTGTCGTAGTCGGGCGGTACGATGACGAGCTCCGGACAGATCCGCACCGCCTCGTGGCCGGCCATGGCGGTTTTGACGCCGCGCAGCTTGGCCTCGCGCGAGGCGGCTGCGATCACCGAGCGGGTACCCGGCTTGCCGCCCACGCCCACCGGTTTCCCGCGCAAGGCCGGATCTTTCTGCTGCTCCACCGAGGCGAAGTAGCTGTTCATGTCGACGTGCAGGATCCAACGCATGCGCCCAGCATACACGAACAAAGACCGAACAAGGCAAGTGGATAACCAGGCCCATTCTCCTTGACAGATTGGGCGGAGACCGGCTAGTATTGCCTGTTTTCGCCGTTGCAGGCGGCACGTTAATACCACAAAGGAAAAGGAGGGTGGCACGCATGCATGTGCCAGACAAGTTCCGGTCGAAGCACCCGGCCAACCATTACTGGTTACCGGGGGTCGACCAGGTTGTAGCGGTCTTGGACCGGTACAACTCGGTGAAGTACTTCACCGGCGGCAAGGTTATCCAAACCGGCAAGCGCCAGGTGGCGGAAGTGGTCTTGGGCATCGAGCCGCGTCATAAGCGGGCATTGGTGCTGGAGTACTTCGCCACGTCCGGCGCTAAGAACCAGTTTTACGTCATGCCGAGGTACCAGCATGACGACGACCAGGCGGAGCGGTTGCAGGCAGTCTACGAAGAACTTGCCGAACTGCTCCATGACCACTGCGAGTCGATCGGGATCAGCTTCCGCCCGTACGGGCCTGGTGAGCTGGTGTCCGACGAATTGCACGATGCGGTCGGCGAGGAGTCCGCAGCGATTGATTGTGGCCACGCGGCGCTCATTGCGGCGTTGCTGCACTCGATCCGGCACACCGAAACCACCGCTGAAATTCTGGAGCTGGGCGACCTGCTCCGGCACGTTGCGGCGGGCGACTCGACCAAGGCTGATAGCAGCTTCCACGCCCTGAAGGTGCACCTTGACCAGTGCGACTTCGCGAGCGAGGAGCTGCGGAACGCCGAGCGCGAGCTTGAAGCTCGGGCGACGCGGATCCGGCAACTGGAGGCACGACCTATTGGAGACGGCTTGCTTGTGGCAGCGATCGCCTACTTTGCCGACATGAAGGCGTCGATCGGTGACCAAGGGGCGCTGGTCGCCCGGGCGCGGACGGCGCACGAGTCGCAGGTTGCGCTGGTTGCGTCGCTGCAAGCTGAGCATGAGGTAGCCCAGGAAGCGTGTAAGCCGCACCTGGCAACGATCGCCGAGGCGGCCCAGTCTGGCAACCTTGAGGCGTTGCAGGAGGCTTACCTTGTCTTTGGTCCGACGAACGACGAAGCCAAGCGGTGCGCGGCGTCATTGGCCACGGCCCAGACGATCGCAACTCGGTTGTCGGATGACTTGGCGGCGTCCGTGGCGCGGTACGGGCAGTCGGCAGCGTTGGCGGCGCGGGCAACCAGTTGCCTGGCAACGCTGACCGCCGCGTCCGAACTGCTCCAACAGATTGACGCGTGCGGCGGACTCGAGGCGTTCTGGCGTCAGGACAGTACGGTGCTGGCACCGCCCTGTCCGGTGCCAGCTGCGGATCCTGTTCCGGTTGCTCCGGCTCCGGCCCAGCCCCGTCCACAATCTGCTGTCAACGGCACGTGGCCGACGGCCTTGCTTACGGAAGCCGACGGCGCACCGCTGTTTCTACTGTTTACCGACAACGCGTTCCTGTCGGTCCTGGCAAAAAACGCCACGGACCGGCGGGAAAACTACCTGCGGTACGCACGGGCAGGGGCGGACGTCGCCTGGTTGCTTGAACAGCTGGCCGCACACAAGGCGTTCGATCCGGACGCACTCTTCCATGCCTACGAAGCGCGCATCTCGGACGACAAGGTGCGGGATAACCTGGCCCGCGGTCCGCTCCGGCGGTCGTGGAACGTGATCTGCGAGGGGATGGCGGGACTCGGCCTTGTCCATGACGGCGCGGTGGTGTACCGCAACGCTTCCCCGCTCCAGCAGGTGCTGGCAACTAGAAAAACCAAGCTCCGGCGCTGGACGCAGGAGCACGACTGAACCGTACGGCATTGCCGGCGCATCTGCGCCGGCTTTTTTCTTGGCTCCTCCTTGACTGGACGGCCCGATTTCCCCTATACTGCACTGTTTGCATGGCGCGGAAGCGCCGTGTCGCACACTTACAAGAAGGGAAATTTCGGAAATTGAAGAATACCGATTTGTTTTTCCAGTACTGGTCGCGGTCACGCGCGTACTGGTCGGGCAGCGCGGTCGCCGTGGCGCCGGAGCCTGTGCCGTTTCTGGTGCAGGAAGATCCGGACGCCGATTTGGTGGCCTTGCAGCCGGTATCGCACCATGCGGTCCCTGCTCCAAGCAAGCTGGTTACCGACCAAATCGCACCGCAGGATGTTCGGAACTTATTCGTCCATCTTGCAACGGTGATCGGGCAGGTCAATGCGGCCCGCGGACCGAATGCGACGAAGATCGGCATCCCTTCGGAGCAGCAGTTCCAAGACACCATTTTGCCGGCGCTCATCCGCCGCGACATGGGGTTGCAGGAACTGCGCCGCGTGATGACGATGCTGGTTGAGTACCGGTACGAATCGCGG
>JAYRIO010000013.1:0-2382 GCA_041906745.1 Patescibacteria group bacterium | reverse complement strand
TATCCACAATCGGTTCATCCGGCGTTTATATCGGCGTGCGATCGTGAACGTACTAACAACGTGGAAGGAGGCGGCATGAAGGGGCAACTGCAGATCATTGGGAGGGCGGCGCTATCGCTAGTGGCAACGCTCGCCATCGGCGGCGGGGTCACGTACGCCTTGTTCACGAGCAATCCGGTCACGGTGTCGTCGAACACGGTCTCGACCGGCAGCGCGAACGTGCGCGTCTGCGATGGGACGAACCCTGGCGGCCAGTGGCAGGACAGTGTGAGTACGACCATGTCCTACACGATCAATCCCGGCGATGACGACGTGAACGTCATGGGCACGAACCACCTGTACTTGGCCAACGACGACGGCACGCTCGCGACCGCGCCGCTGCCGGTGGCAAATTGCGACTCGTACGGCAGCGGTATCACCACAGGCACCTCGACGATCTCGATGCAAATGGTGCCGAGCGTCAGTAACGTGACTTGTACGGCCGCCGATTCCAACTTCGGGTCGACCCTGCAGGTACGCTTCGGCAATGGCACGCAATGGAGTTCGTACCGTTCGCTGTCGAGTTGGGCATCCAATACGACAGACTATGTGCCCCTGTACGCACACGGTACGACCAACGAGCTCATCATCCAAGCCAAGCTTTCGTCCACCTACACGACGCAAGGTGCCAGCTGCACCTTCGACAGCCACTTCACCGGCAAGCAGCAGTAGTTGGCAGCAGATCAGAGGCTTCACGGGTGGAGCCTCCCCTTGTGCGGCCCACGATGCGCACCACCATCCAGACGCTCAGCATCGCCCTGCTGGTACTCGCCAGCTGTTTGGCCGTGGCCGCGCGAACCGATTGGCTGGGCGGCATACAGGTGTACGCCGTGAAAACCGGCAGCATGGAACCCACCCTGCCCGTTGGATCGCTGCTGCTGGTTCGTACACCCGCAGCCAACCGGCCGCTTGGGACCGGTGACATTCTGACCTTTGCCGAACCAGGATCGCCGCAGGTCATGGTGACGCACCGGATCACTGGCAGCGACGGATCGGGCAACTTCCGCACCAAGGGCGACGCCAATCCTGCCGAGGACCCCTGGCTGGTGAACCGTGCGGACATCCGCGGCGTCTTGCTGGCGCACTACGATCACCTTGGCACAGTGGTGACGGCACTCAATAGCAGGGCGGGGATATTCTGGTTGGTGCTCGTGCCGGTTTTGGCCCTGGCATTCCTCGACATCCACACGATCGTCGAGACGTCGGCCGAGCTGCATGCCAGCCGCCGCCAGCGGACACCCGATGCCCGGTAAGGCGTTTGGCGTGGGTATCGTCTGCGCCGGCATTGCACTGACCGCCAGCCAGGCACTGGCGGAGTTTGCCAGCGCACCGGTACGGGTGGGCCGGATGACCATCGCCGTTGGGCAAGCTGCGCAGCCCTCGCCGCCAGCCGAAACACGCCGGGTTGATCCCGAAGCGGATACCGAGCTCTACCAACACAGCCCCGCCAAGAACCTTGGCAGCAACCGGCGCCTGGATGTCATCTCGCGGGCCGGATGGAATGCCCGCGCCCTCCTGCGATTCAACCTTGCCGGTACTGTTCCGGGCAGCACGATTACCGCCTGTACCCTCCATCTGTTCCTATCTGAACCAGCGAGCACGGGTTCGCGGACGCACGGCGTATTTCGGCTGACAGACCACGCCGACACGTGGGTCGAGGGCGAGCACGGCTTCAGCGCCACCTCGCCGACCGGTAGCAGCTGGCTGTGGTATGCCAGGCCGAACAGCTGGGATACGCTCGGCGGCGATATGGCGGCCGCGCCGACCGCAACCGCCATGACCGGCACCACGAAACGCGTCTGGCTGAGCTGGGATCTGACGCCCGATTGCCAAGCAGGTAGCAGCACGCTCAGCTGGGTGGTGCGCGATATGGCCGAAAACAATCCCTACTACACGGCCCGTGCCGAGTACCAATCCCGCGAGTCGTTCGACGGGGACACGCGTCCGTACGTACTCGTGACGTACCAACTGTCGAACTAGAACCCGAGCGCCTCACGGACAATGAGCATGCGGACGGTCCGGCCCGACTTGGCATTCTCACCCTTGAACACCACGATCTTGTTGAGCTGCGTACCCGAGCCGTACGCCTGCATCATCCGCTGATCTTCCAGCGGAACGACATGCTGCTCCAACCGGTCGGCCGCCTCTTTGAGCGTGGGGACAAGCTTCTGCGCACCGACGACGAAGATGAGGTTCGGCGAGGTGAACACGATGTGTGGCAGCTGGCTGCCGGTATTGCTCGCAATGATGAACTCGCCCGTTTCGGCGAGCGCGTGGACGCTGCCGAGGTAGTAATCCGACAGCACGGACTGGCGGCGGAGCTGCCGCTGCTTGTCGGGGTCC
>JAYRIO010000012.1:0-6843 GCA_041906745.1 Patescibacteria group bacterium | reverse complement strand
ATCCGCGCCCATGCGACCAAGCATGCCGCCGAGATCTGCTGGAACCTGATCATGCTCGGCCAGATCTTCGGGGCGGTCTTCCTCGTATCGGCGTCGGCGGCGCGGTGGCACTACCTCGTGCTGTACGGCGCGGGGATCGTGACCGCATTCATCCTGGGCCATGCCTGCTTGTGGCGCCTCCGTACGCGCGGCGGATCAACAGCGCTACGGACGAACCATGGGTACATCGGCGCCGCGGAACCGCTGGGTATCGTCTTTTTCATCGCCTGCCTGCTGTTCATGGCGTTTCCCGTCAGCCCGTCATTCGTGGCGCAAGATATCCTCTTCAGTCAGATCCCGGCAAGCGCCCTTGGCCAGGCGGCGCTCTTCTGCCTCTCTTATATCCTCATGGGAATCAGCGTCATGCGCTTGTACATGAAGCTCTTCTTCGGCCCGTACGAACAGAGTCCGCACGACGTAGCCTACCGGTCGTCGTAACGGCACAGGAAAGAAAAAAGGCGCCCGAAAGCGCCGTTGTGCCTAAAAAAACGGGTCGGCACGGTCACACGACCGCGCCCGCCCGGATAGAGAGTTCGAACACCGGTTTTCCCGGTGCTAACTTTTCGAGTGCCAACCGCACATGGATCCGCGTCAGCTCCCAAAGGTGCTCCCTGAACCGCAGGGGATCGACGCCAAGACCAGTCACTGCTTGGAAGCGGCGCGCCATGCGGGCCGCCACCCGGTCGAGCAGCAACTCCTCGACTTGCGGATGCCATACGAAAAACATGTCGGCGCCTTGCTTCGGGGTAATCATCGGAATAGCCTCCTCGCTCCGGACCACGATCGCCCCAAGCGCCTGCTCCCGTTCGCCGCACACGGTTTCGTACCCGTCATGCTCCGACCTGCATGCGTCCAGCATGCCGACGCATTCGCTGATGCCGGCATGCAAGCCGTATTTTCCCGGATACCGCTCGATTTCCCCCAAGTAGCCGCACCCGAGCCCGTCATCCGCGCCATGCGTGCACGGCCGGACTAACGTCCGGTAGTAGTCGCATAGTCCTTGGAACTCCCGCCGAAGCGCGGTATGCGCGCGGTGGACGGCCAGTTCCGGCACCAGATGCAAGAAGGTACCGAGCAGGCGGAACAGTACCGCCCACGACCCTCCGAGAATACAGTACCGGGGCGTTCCTCCTCTTGGATCGCAGCACCAAATATTGAGCGTCGTTTCCTTGATGGCGTCGGAAATCCTCTCCCGCGTCCAACAGCATTGCGGGTTGCCAAGATCAGCCGCCACGTGGCGGCAAGCACGCTGTTTCAAGTCGATATTGTCAACGAACTGTTCCCTATCCCCTACGATAAGATTCACCAAACTGACTGGGCCCCTTTCAACGGCTCTCTCCATCGCGACGATGCTCGATGGAGATTGTTGGGTTATACGCCCGCCGAGCCGGCGATGCAAGGGCCGGGTGATTAGGACCGCAGCAGCTTGATGAATACGTCCGAGGGGATATCGACCTTGCCAAGCTTCTTGAGGCGTTTCTTACCTTCGGCCTGCTTACGCAGCAGCTTGTCCTTACGCGTGCGGTCGCCGCCGTACAGCTTGGCGGTCACGTCCTTGCGCAGCGCCGAGATGCTTTCGCTGGCGATGATCTTGCCGCCGATCGCGGCCTGTAGGCGCACCTCGAAGTTTTGCTGCGGGATCAGTTCCTTGAGTTTTTCGACCAGCTCACGGCCCCGCCGCGTCGCCTCGTCCCGGTGGACCACCTGGGCCAGCTCGTCGACCCGCTCGCCTGCGACCAAGATGTCCAGTTTTACGAGCGCCGGGTCTTCCCGGTACCCGATGAGCTCGTAGTTCATGCTGGCGTAGCCGGACGAGACGCTTTTGAGCCCGTCGTAAAAATTCACGATCACCTGGGCAAGCGGCAGCTCGTAATGGAGGATGACGCGCTGGCCCTGCGCTTCCCGGTCGATGTAGTCGGTCGAGATGAAGATGCCACGGCGCGATTGCGCTAGGTCCATGATCGGCCCGATGTACTGCTGCGGCACCACGATCTCCACTTTGACCCACGGCTCGCTGTAGATGACCGTCCCGTGGTCGCCACGCTCCTGGTACGCCACCGAGGGCGTGGTGACGATGAGCTCCAGGCCGTACTCCCGCTCCAGCCGCTGGGTAACGATTTCCATGTGCAACAGCCCAAGGAAGCCGCAGCGGAAACCCAAGCCGAAGGCCTTCGAGGAGTCGGGCTCGAACCGCAGCGAGGCGTCGTTGAGCCGCAGTTTCTCCAAGCCGTCGCGGACTGCTGCCACCTCGCCGTCGGCGGCATACAGGCCGGCGTAGACCATGGGCACGGGCTCTTTGTAGCCTGGCAGGGATTCGCCCGCTGGGCCCGATGTCGTCGTGACCGTGTCACCTACCCGGGCCTGCGATACATCCTTCACGCCCGAAACCAAGTAGCCGATTGATCCTGTGCTCAGTTCGTCGTCCTTGGTCATCATGGGCCGGAACCGGCCAATTTCCAGCGCCTGGTCATTCAGTTTGGAGGCCATAAAGGTCACGGGCGCGCGTGAGGTCAGCGTGCCGTCGATCACCCGAACGTAGCTGATAACGCCGCGGTAGCTGTCGTAGACCGAGTCGAAGATCAGCGCCCGGAGCGGCTGCGTCGGATCACCCAAGGGAGAGGATACATATTGCACGACCGCATTCAGAATGTCCGGCACGCCGTCGCCGGTCTTGCCCGAGGCAAACAGGATCTGGTCGTCGGAGACGCCGAGCAGCTGCATCAGTTCCTGGGCGACGCGTTCCGGTTCGGCGTTCGGCAAATCTATTTTGTTCACGACCGGAATAATTGCTAGGCCCTGCTGCTGGGCCTGGTGGAGCGTCGTCAACGTCTGGGCCTGGATGCCTTGCGCGGCATCCACCAACAAGACAGCACCCTCGACCGCGGCCAACGACCGCGAGACCTCGTACCCGAAATCCACGTGCCCTGGTGTATCGATCAGGTTCAGTTGGTACGCCTGCCCGTCGACCGTCCACTCCATGGTCACCGGCTGCAGCTTAATCGTGATGCCGCGCTCACGCTCAAGGTCCATCGAATCGAGCAGCTGGTCCTTCATGAGCCGGGCCTCGATCGTGTTCGTACGCTCGATCATACGGTCGGCCAGCGTCGATTTGCCGTGGTCGATGTGGGCGATGATGCAGAAATTACGGATGTGCCGCTGGTCCATAGACTCCTTGTGACAGCCTATCCTAGCCTGAATCCGTGAAAACTTCCAGGTTTTCCACAGGAGTGGGCCCTGCGTATCCGCGGTATACTGGCTGCACAAAGAGGAGGGTTATGAACCAGATCGCACACCACCGCTGCGCAGTACGCGTTTCTTTTGTAATTTCCAAGGAGGCCTAATGGCACTACCGCAACAACAGTCGTCGGCACGGCAGAAAACAGGCGCATGGCTGGTCGCAGTGATTGCGGTCGTCGTGGTTGCGGCATTGGCGTACCTGTTCCTAAGTCCCAGCAGCCCGCTCCGCCCGCAGGCATCCGAGCTGAACGCGGTCACGACCAACCCGGTCGGCCAAGCCACGTTCCGCGACGGCACCGTGGGCAAAGTGTCTGGCGGCAAGGTAACGGTCGACGAAACGAACGGCGGCTCGTTCACCTTTACGCTCAACGATGACGTCGTCGTCCGCAGCCTGAACGCCGACAACAAGTTCGAGGTGGTCGACAGCAACCGGCTCGGCACCGGCGACGCGGTCTCGGTGTTTTACCAAGAAACCGACAGTGGCCTCCTTCTGAGCCGCGTCGATATCCTGCAGGATAAGTAAGATGAAGTTGCGAGCACTCCTTCTTTCCATTGCGCTTTTCGCAGGCCTGGCCTGGATCGTAGGCCAGGATCCTCAGCCGGTTTTTGCGTCGCGGCAATCATGCAATCCTGCGATTTCGACCGTTTCTGGAAGCTCGAATGTCTATGGCACCGTCAAAAACGCGCAAGGCGGACCTGGCAACGACATCTCGAATTTCCCACCGATCGAACAAACGAATATCGGGCCACTGGATATTACGGTCGGCATGTCGTACCGGGGCGGCGGACTGTGGCAGGACGGTAGCGGCAACAGGTTGCAACTAGGCATCAACGCCACCAGGAATCCGAACGCCGGGGGTTCTGCGGCAGGCGCCTGCCAGTCGGCGTTCCTGCAGCAATCGTCACGGCATGACGTGCCGGAGGCAGACCCAACGGTTATCACGAGCTCGACGACGACGGTGAAATATACGGTCGGCTACGAGCTGAACAATAACAACGGCACCGGAGCCGGGCAGACGTACTACCTGCAGGTAGCCACGAGCGTCGTCCCCGCGACGCCGCCCGTAACGCCGCCGCCGAGCCAGCCACAGGCACCCGTCCTCAACGTGACCAACACCTGTAACGGCACGAATTCAGTCTTCAACCTGAGCTGGACGCAGGTGCCTACGAACGGCTATGCGCTGTTCCAAAACGGGTCACAGTACGCCACCGTGCCGGCGACGCAGTCATCCACGACGACCGGCGCCGCCAATCCCGGATCAACCTTCACGTACCGGGTCGAGGCTATCAACAACTCAGGACGCGTACCCAGCAATAGCGTCACCCTTACCGCCCAAAACTGCGCTCCTCAGGGACCAGCAACCAGCGTGGTCCTGAATCCGATCACCAACATTACGTGCGTTGCTGGCAACCCGAGCCATCCGCATATCATCGTGAGCTGGACAGCGACCGGCACTATCACCAGCACCACCGGCACGCCCAATACGATGCACCTGGTACTTGGCAGCTACAACATACCAGTCACCCCAAGCCAGGGCAGCATTGATCTCTTTAACTACAATGTGCAGTTCACCAACGGGACGTCGTATCCCGCCCGCTTCCAATACCAGGGCGGGGCGAGCAACCAGCAATTCCTGACGATCAACTGTCCTGACACACCGCCGCCACCCGCCCAGCCAACCGCGCCCGGCCCGTTCACTGTCAGCGCCCGCTCTGCCTGCACGCGAACGGCGAACAATTCCAACATCCTTGTTCCCACAGTTACGACCACCCTCACCTGGACCCCCTCGGCCAACGCCAACCATTATTACGTCGGCGCTGTCGACGTCGGTGCTGTCACGACGTATCCAGTAGTCTGGAACACTGCCTCGCAAGTACCGATCCACGTCCAATCGGCGATTGTAAGCCAGAACGGGACGGTTAGTATCTTTGGCACGCCGGATGGCACGACCGCGATCCGTTCGGCCACCAATCCGAACGACTTTACGATCGCTGACTTCAATAGCGTTGCCGCGAGCTGCTTCGCCACGCCACCGGGAGCATTCACCGGCACCGTAGCGACTACCTGCGAAGGAACCAACCCCATTGCAACCTTAACCTGGACTGCGGCCAGCGGTGCGACGTCGTACAAGGTGTACGACACCGGTACGCCGGGTGACATCCACCTCTTGGCAACTGTACCAGCGGGCACGCTGACGTACGTCGACCGCGCCCTGCGGCCGATACCTGCCAACGTGCGCGGGCTGCAATTCTATGTAGAAGCCGTCAACAGCGCCGGCGTCAACGCGGCGAATATTCCGGCACAGGTTACCGACGAGCCTGCGATGCCCAACTGCGCTCCGCAGGCAGCGCTGACCATGCATCCGGCCACGTCCACCTGCACGAATGGCACGCCGATCAACTTTATTAGCTGGGACTGGAGTGGCGGGACGCTGCCCGGACCGATCTTGGTCCTGCGCGACGGGACGCAAGTTGCCTCGAACCCCGGCACCGGTGTCGCCAGCGGCACGGGCGGATTCCAGGACACGAATGTTACCCAGGGAACCGACTATACGTACACGCTGACCTCCGGTTCTGTAGCAAGCCAGCCATACACCGTCACCACTGCCCGTTGCCCGATCCCGCCGGCCGCCCCGCAACTCACGGTGACCGCGGCCTGCAACAACAATACGCCCGTTAACCACCTGGTATGGACCTCGGGCACGGCTGTGGGCACGAACGCGACCGGCTACAGCCTGACCCGCTCACCAAGCTTGGCTAGCGCGCAGACATTTCCCCAAGGCACACTGTCGTTCGACGACTCACCGGTAACCGCGGGCACGGCATACAAGTACACGATCACCGCCAGCAACGCGACCGGCGCCACCGCCAGCAATGAAGTGGCTGTAACCGCAGCCAACTGCGCTCCGGCCAACAACCCGCCGGTGGCCAACGACGACGCTACGTCAACGAAGAAGGATACGGCGGTCACGATCGACGTCCTGGCGAACGACACCGACACCGACGGCAATCTGGATCCTGCTTCGCTCGCTAAGACACAGGATCCGGCGCACGGCACCGTCACGCTGACCAGCGATCACAAGGCTACCTATACTCCGACGGGCGGCTTCGTGGGCAACGACACCTTCAAGTATAAGGTCTGCGACACCGGTAATTTGTGCGATGACGCCACCGTCACGGTCACCATTAACGAAACGAACCAGCCGCCAGTCGCCAACGACGATACCGCGACCGTTCAGGAAGGCTCGAGCGTCACGATCGACGTCCTGGCGAATGACACCGACCCAGACAATACTTTGGATCCGGCAACGGTGGCGAAAACCCAGGATCCGGCCCATGGCACGGTAACGTTCGGCACTGACCATAAGGCGATCTATACCTCTGCTGCCGGATTTAGCGGCACCGACACCTTCAAGTATAAGGTCTGCGACGCGCTCGGATTGTGCGATGACGCAACGGTGACGATCACCGTCACGCCGAAGCCGACACCGCCCGGCGACTTCGTCCTGACCGTCCAGGCGCTCTGCACTGGCACGACCGCCCAGAACGTCCTGGCATGGACCGCGT
>JAYRIO010000011.1:0-6353 GCA_041906745.1 Patescibacteria group bacterium | reverse complement strand
GCTCATTGGCAAGGCGGTCACCGCGCAGGCAGACATCGACCAGACGATGCTCGGCTTGGACGGCACGCCCGAGAAGTCCAATCTGGGTGCGAACGTGCTGTACGGCATCTCGATGGCTGTGGCGGATGCCGCCGCCGCTGCCCAGCAGCTGCACCTGTACCAGTGGATCCAGCAGCTGTCCGGCCATACCGCGCCGGCCGTACCCAGCCCGCTGTTCAACCTGATTAACGGCGGCAAGCACGCGAACAACAACCTGCCGTTCCAGGAATTTTGCATCGCGCCAAAGCCCGGGGCGTCGTTTGGCGACCAGCTGGCGATGGGCCTGGGCGTGGCGCGCTCGCTCAAGGAGCTGCTCCATGAACGCGGCCACAGCACGACCGTGGGCGACGAGGGCGGCTACGCGCCCTGGATCCACCGCAACGAGGAGGCACTTGACCTCCTGATGGACGCGATCCGTGCTGCCGGCTACCAGCCTGGCACGGATATCGGCCTCATGCTCGACGTTGCGGCCAGCAATATTCCCGACCTGACGGCGGTGACGTATCCCATGCAGCCGGCCGACTACTACGCCAAGCTGGTCGAGCAGTACCCGATCACGATCCTGGAAGACCCGCTCGACCAGGAAGACTGGGCCGGCTGGACGCAGCTGACGGCGGCGTTGGGCAGCAAACTGACCGTCGTCGGTGACGACTTGTTCAACACGAGCGCGACACGGCTGCAGACGGGCATCGAGCAGCGGGCGGCGAACGCTATCCTGGTAAAACCCGACGACGTCGGCACGCTGACCGAGGTGTTCGCGACGGTGAAGCTCGCCCAGGAGAACAGCTACAAGATCATCGTGTCCCACCGTGCCGGCGAAACCGAGTCGACCATGATCGCCGACCTGGGCGTTGGGATCGGGGCGGCGTTCATCAAAGCCGGCGGCCTGTCGCGCAGTGAGCGCACGGCCAAGTATAACCAGTTGAAACGGATCAACGGCATCCTCACGGAAACCGGCGCTCCGAACTGGGCGTGAGACTGTTCGCCCTCAAAAAAAACAGCGCCCTGAGGCGCTGTTTTCATGGATAACGTCGGGCGTTAGCCGTTGACGCGTTCGACGTACTCGCCGGTAGCCGTGCTCACGCGGACGACCTCGCCCTGCTTGATGAACAGCGGGACGTTGATCTCGAGGCCGGTTTCCAGCGTGGCGGGCTTCAAGGTGCCTGACTGGGTGTCGCCCTTGAAGCCAGGTTCGGTATAGGTGATCGCCAAGTCGACCTTGGCCGGGAGCTCGATCGCCAGGATCTGGCCGTTGTAGAGCATTAAGTTCAGCTCCAGGCCTTCTTTGAGGTACTTGGCGTCGGCACCGAGCTTGTCGAGGCCGATCTCGTGCTGCTCGAACGATTCGGATTCCATGAAGGTCGCGTTCGTACCGTCGGCGTACAAAAACTGGCCCTTGCGGCGGGCAATGTCGGCTTCGTCGAACTGCTCGCTCCCCTTGAACGTCCGTTCGTAGACCGCGCCCGAGATCAGGTTGCGGATCTTGGTGCGCAAGACCGCGCCGGCGCGGCCGGTCTTGGAGTGCTCGTACGACAGAACTTGGTGGGGCGTCCCGTCGAGCTCAAAAAACGTACCGGTTTTGAGGTCGGTAATCGACAGCATCGGTGCGCTTAGCGGGTGGCGTACGGAACGAGCGCCAGGAAGCGGCCGCGCTTGACGGCTTCGGCCAGCAGGCGCTGGTGCCGGGCGCAGGTACCAGTGTCTTTGGCGGAGCGGATCTTGCTCCAGGTGCCCATGTGGCGGCGGAGCAGGCCGGCGTCTTTGTAGTCGATCCACTCGACGTGCTTCTTGCAGAACTGACAGGTTCGTTTGCGTTGCTGTGCCATAGGATTCCTTACTTAGAATGGGATGTCGTCGAGGTTGATTTCGTCCGGTACGGTGGCCGGGGCCTCGGCTGGATTAGTAGCTCCCCCTTTGGCAGCGGCTTTCTTCGGCG
This sequence comes from Patescibacteria group bacterium, assembly GCA_041906745.1. Taxonomy (GTDB): domain Bacteria; phylum Patescibacteriota; class UBA1384; order JACPKC01; family JACPKC01; genus JBBUCD01. The sequence continues at coordinate 4,378 of JAYRIO010000011.1, read as the reverse complement.
CCATACTGGGCATGGCCGGCGCGTCCATCGCGCCGCCCTCACTGCCCGCCTCGCCGTGCCGGCTCGGGCCAGTGGCGCTCAGTTGGTCGGCGATGATCTCGGTCGAGTACCGCTTGATCCCGTCCTGGCCTTCCCACTGGCGGGTCTTGAGGCGGCCCACCACCAACACCTTGCGGCCCTTGTACAGGATCTGGCCGCAGATCTCGGCTAATTTCCCCCAGGCGACGATGTTATGGAACTCGGTTTCCTCTTGCTGCTGGCCGTCTTTGTTGGTCCAGCGGCGGTTGGTGGCGATGCTGAACGAGGCGACCTGGGCGCCGCTCGTGGTCGAGCGCATTTCCGGGTCTTTCGTCAGGTTGCCGAGGATAATCGCCTGGTTGAAATCCGCCATACCGCCTCCTTGGGTTTAGTGCTCGGCTGGGGCGTCGGTCTGGCCGGCGTCGTCGCTGAGCAGCTTGTTCAATTGCTCGTCAAGCTTCTTCGTCCGCTCCTTGTCGTCCGCTGCCGGCGCCGCAGTCGCGGCTTCGCCGCCCAGCTCCTTGGCTTCCTTGAGTTCCTCGCCCTCGTCGAGCGACGCGGTCAGCTTGGCGACCGGGAGCGAGACCAGTAGGTGGCGGAGGACATCGCCCATGAGGCGGAAGTCCTTGTCGAGCTGGGCCGTGGCGGTCGGGTCGAGCGACAGCTGGTAGGCGGTGTAGAAGCCGGCCGTTTCCTTCTCGATCGGGTAGGCGAAGCTGCGGCGGCCAAGGCTCCGCTGCGCAACGATCGTGCCGCCGGCACGGGCAATCGCCTGCTCGATGGCAGGGACCTGTTCGTCGCGGGTAATCGTGGTCAGTTCGTAGTCTCGTACGCTCACGGTGCTCCTTGAACTCAACTTGCGCCACACGCTCCTTGGTGTAGTACCCGCCACTCTACCAGGTTGGCTCTTGGTTGGCAAGCCGATCAGACGTTGAATTTGAACTCGATCACGTCGCCGTCTTTCACCAGGTAGTCCTTGCCTTCCTGGCGCAGCTTGCCGGCGGTGCGGGCGCCAGCCTCGCCGTTGCCGGCAATGTAGTCAGCAAAGCCGATCACCTCGGCCTTGATGAAGCCGCGTTCGAAGTCGGTGTGGATGACGCCGGCAGCCTGAGGCGCGCTCGCCCGCCGGGGGATCGTCCAGGCGCGGACTTCTTTTGGTCCGGCGGTGAAGTAGGTTTGGAGTCCGAGGAGATCGAACGCCTCGCGGATGAGGCGGTTGAGGCCTGGTTCCGTAAGACCCAGCTCCCCCAGAAATTCGGTTTGTTCGGCAGGGGAGAGCTCGGCCACTTCCTGCTCGATCTTGGCCGAGATCGGGACGATCGTGGCAGCGGCAAGGTCGGTGCGGGCGGCCTGGAGTGCCTCGACCCGCTCCCCTCCCCTGGCGGCAGCCGACTCATCGACGTTGAGTACGAACATCAAGGGCTTGGCGGTTAGGAGCTGGAGTTGGTGGAGGAGTGGGCGCTCGGCGTCGGAATAGGCAAGTGCGCGTACTCCCCTGCCTTGGTCCAGTTCCGGCTTGAGGCGGATGAGCAGGTCGCGGAGCGCAAGCGCTTCCTTATTCCCCGCCTTTACCTGGCCGTCGATGCCCTGGAGCCGTTTGTCGACCGTGGCTAGATCAGCCAGTGCCAACTCAGTCTCAATCGTTTCGATATCCGAGATCGGATCGACGGCGCCGGCCACATGGGTGACGTTCGGGTCGGTAAAGTCGCGGACCACCATAGCGATGGCGTCGACCTCGCGGATGTGAGCCAGGAACTTGTTGCCCAGTCCCTCGCCCTGGCTGGCACCGCGGACCAAGCCGGCAATGTCGACGAAAGTGACCGTGGCCGACACGATCTTTTCCGGGTGGACGATCGCCGCCAGTTGGTTTAAGCGCGGGTCAGGCAGGTCGACGATGCCGATGTTCGGTTCGATCGTGGTGAAGGGGAAGTTCGAGGCCTGCGCGCTCATCTTTTTGACGAGCGCGTTAAACAGCGTCGATTTCCCGACGTTCGGCAGGCCGACGATGCCGATTTTGAGCGACGACATGGCGGCAGTGTATCAGGTTCGTTGCCACCTGGCGACGAGGCCGGTGGAGAGGAGGCGGCCGGAGCCGGATTCTTGTAAGGCCAGCTCGCCGGCGTCGACCGTGCCGCCGAGCTTCAAATCGGCCAGCATGTTTTCGAGCATGATCGCCGAGGCCGAGATGGCATAGGCGTTGACAAGGAGGAAACGCGGCTGTCCGGTCAAAATGCTGACGCAGGCCTCGAGCAGTTCAGGAAACTGCTTGGAGAAATCCCACGGCTCGCCATTGGGGCCGTGGCCGATCACGGGCGGGTCCATCATAATGCCGTCGTAGCGGACGCCGCGCCGTTCCTCGCGCCGGACGAACTTCAAGGCATCGTCCAGGATCCAGCGGATCGGCTTGTCGGCAAGGTTCGAGGCAGCTTGGTTGTCGCGCGCCCAGCCGATGGTTGGCCGCGAGGCGTCGACGTGGGTGACGCTGGCGCCGGCCTTGGCAGCCACGAGCGAGGCGGCGCCGGTGTACCCGAACAGGTTGAGCACCTTGGTCTCGGGCGTCGCGCCAGCCAGTTGTTGGGCAAGCCACTGCCAGTTCATGTGTTGCTCGGGAAAGATGCCGGTGTGCTTGAACGGTGTCAGCTTGGCGGAGAGGGTAATGCCGTTGTCGGTGAGCGGCCAGGATTCCGGCATGGCGGTACGCCGATCCCAGCGGCCGCGCCGGCCGTCGTCGACGAATACCGCGTCGGCGTGGTTCCAGACGTCAACCGGGAGGCGAGGTTGCCACAGCGCCTGCGGGTCGGGCCGATCGAGCACGAAGCGCCCGAACCGTTCCAAGCGGCGGCCAAGGCCGGAGTCAAGCAGCTCGTAGTCGTCCCACGGGTCGCAGGCAATGATACGCATCGCGCTACTCTAGCAGACTTTCCGGTGCAATACACCTGTTCCGGTTGATTTTTCGGCTGCGTTGTTGTATAACCTATCGGCACATTTGACTTAATAAACTGTAGATGGAAGGAGGTGATGGCGCTGAAGACGCTGCCTGGCATCAGCCGCCACGTCTTGATCCGCTATGTCGAGCGGGTCATGAAGGTGAATACGGCGCGGATCCGTAAGCGGATCCGCAAGACCATCCGGTGGATCGACCACCATGTCGACCAGTGCGACACCGTCGCCGAGGTCGACTATTATCTGGCCCTCAAACGCAGCAAGATCGACGAGGAAATCGTCAGAGGGCTCATGGAGAAGGGCATTGATCTAGAGGCAGTTCGGCAGGAGATCCTCGCCGTGTGCGCGAAGATCGACGACCCGACGCTGCGGGTAATCCGGAACCGGGTTCCGATCACGGTGAAAATTTCCGGTTTGGAACTGAAGTTCGACGAGGGCCGGCTTGTCACCTTAATTGCCCATAGAGGCAGAGCGCCACGGCGCAAGTCGCAACGCCGCGCCGAACTGCGGGAAATGGCCCGACGGGCCGAAGAACTCTTTGAGGACGCACTTGTCATCTAGTGGGTCCTTTTTTCTTTGACAGATCCACAGGGGAGTGCCTGGGCGGGGAGCTATACTATGGATATGGATACCGTCATGCCAGCCTCGCCTCCCTCGATCCCTTCATCGGCAGCACCTACGTCTCCGCCATCAATCCCGCCCTTGCCTGCACGGCCGCGGCGTCGGCCGATCATCCTGCTCGTAATCGTACTTGTCGTAGTGCTGTCGGCAGTCGGGTACTGGCTCATGCGGCGCACGTCAACGCAGTCTGGTCAACAGAGGAGCACTGCTGGCAGCACCGCCACCGCGGGAACGCAGCCGTCAGGCGCTACCAAGACTGGCGCGGCACTGCTCGCGTACGAACCGTACTCGCTCAAGGACGCCGATCCGCCCAACGGCATCGGCGGCGAGGCGCTGTCGTTCTTGATGCCCAAGGGCTGGAACGTGCAAGGCGGCATCATCTGGAATCCGCAGTTCTACTTTTTGGTGCAGAACAACATCAAGATCGTGAGCCCGGACAGTACGCAGGCGCTTGAGTACTTCCAGCTGCCGTTCTACCACTGGGAAGACGGCGGGATTGCCGGTTACCCCGAAGGCAGCATGTACGCGGGCTACGAGGTCAAACAGCCGATCCACGACACGCGGGCGTTCGTCGAACAGGTGCTGCTACCCAAGTTCCGCGGGGGCACGAACGCAGCTGTCGTGAAGGTCACGGACTTGCCCGACGTGGCCAAGGAAGTGGCGAAGGAAGAGCAGACCGACGACACCTTGGCCTCGATCGTGCGCGTCCAGTACGACGAGAACGGCCACCAAGTGACCGAGGATTTCTTCGTGAGCCTGTTTTTCTATCGGGTCGGGGGCTTGCTCAACTGGGGTG
>JAYRIO010000010.1:0-2599 GCA_041906745.1 Patescibacteria group bacterium | reverse complement strand
GGGAACCAAAGAGATCTGGCTCAATACGGGTACGTTTGCGGCCAAGTACACGCTCGATCCTGAGAAAACCGTGACGCTGTCACCTGCCAAGCGCACCGACATGCTGAACGGCATCCTTGACGAGGCCCTAAAACTCCGCGATGGCGGCTACCAGGTCCGGATCAACCTGTTCTCGCAGGACAAGAGCCGCGTGGCCGAGGCGACCGACTGGTCGTACTGGCAGACCGGCCAGGAGCTGCGCTCCGACCACATGCCGGTCTTCACTACCTTCGCGCGCCGGGCTTTCCAAGAACAAATCCCGCTCTCGCTCTTCGACGCCAAGTAGTACTGCCGCACCGCTCGTGGTAGGCTTCGAGTTGAAAGGAGCCTATGGCAACCACGTCTGTCTATATCGAGATCCAAGCTGACGACCCGTCCCGAGCGGCAGCATTCTACGAGGCCGTATTCCATTGGACGGCCCAACGCGATCCTGCGGTAGCGGCCGTCGAGTATTGGCGTTGGCACTCGGTCGAGGCCGGCATCCACGGCGGATTGCTCAAGCGGCCGGCGGCCGCACCTGGTCCGCACATGGGCACGAACGCGTACGTCTGTTCGCTCCAGGTCGCTGATTTCGACACCACCGCAGCCATCATTCTGGCACAGGGTGGACAGGTTGCACTTCCCAAGTTCGCGAGTCCGGGCAAGTGCTGGCAGGGCTACTTCCTTGATACCGAAGGCAACACGTTCGGCATCTTCCAGGTGGACGAGCAGGCTAAGTAGTCAAAATATTGACGAACGTGAAAAAATTAGGTAACCTCCTCGGTTAATACATTGAGGAGGTGGATTTCTTGTTTCGATTCAATCCGTTCCAGCGGACGCTCTTCATAGCTGCGCAGCTGTCTGCGTTCAGCCAGGGATTGCTTGCACCGCTCTTCGCAGTCTTCGTCCAGAGTATTGGCGGCACTGCGGTGAGTATTGGTGGCGCCTGGGCCTTGTTCCAGATTATGTCGGGGATCGTCATCATCGGACTCGGGCGTGTGCTCGGCGATGGCTTGCGCTGCCGGATGCTCGTGTTGATCACGGGTTATGCGGCGAACGCAATCTTGTGTTTCGTCTATCCCTTTGTGCACGCGATGCACCAACTCGTGGTCTTGCAACTGCTGCAGGGTGCGGCACTCGCGCTCACCAACCCAACGTGGAGCTCCTTGTTCGCGCACTACTCCCAGGAAAACGGCTGTGACTCGTGGGGCAGTGCAAACGGGATGTTCTACATCGTAAGCGGTATCGCACTCATTGTCGGCACGGGCATCGTGACACTGACGTCCTTTTCGGTCCTGTTCGTCACGATGGGAATCGTGCAACTGGCAACGGCACTCATCCAGTCGCAAATCCTCTTCCACGAAGCCGAACAGCGGGCTACCATCTCTCAAGAGTCCTGGGAGACGCTGGGCTAGAATCCTCAATCCGAGGATTCTTTTTTTGCCTGAAACGCCTCGATGCCGTACCATATGGCTACCTATGGAACAGCTGCGCACGCTGGTATTGATTGTCCACGTCCTCGGTGCAACGCTCATTGTCGGCTCAGTCTTCGTATCGGCGCTCATGCTCTCGGCCGAACCGGTGCCGCGCGCCAACGCCACCTTTTTGGTGCGCCTGTGGAGTGTGCTGCATTGGGCGATCTGGGCCCAGTTGGTGTCCGGCCTGGTGCTGGTTGCTGGCGAGTGGGAGTCCTTCCGGCACAGTTGGCTGCTGCTTGTGAAAATCATCCTTCTGACGCTTGATGGCGTGGTTGGCGGCCGAATCCTGGGAATCCGCTTGGCAGCGGCGCTGGACAAGCAGTCCGGCGACATTTCCCTTGGTGCAACCGCCCGCAATGCCTGGCTCTCATTCATCCTGTTTGCGCTCATTGCCATGATCGGCGTGCTCTTGGTTGAGCAGGGCATGTGATGGCCGCGCTGGCGCGTTGTCCATTGGCTTGATACGCTCATTCCGAACACCGCATGTATGCGGAGTCATTGGCTAGGAGAGGGTAACCGATGGCTGACCACGTAGGCGTGCGCGGATCGCTCTCGCGCAAATTACGAGTTTCGCGGACCTTGGTGCCGCAACTGCAGCACGCGCACGACCGCCTGCTCGACCGCTACCCGCTCTACAATACGTGGCACCTCCAGCCGTTCGCACTGGCGACCCACGCACTGCTGTTCCTAGGCCTGATGGCCTTTGGCACGGCGATTCTGTTCCAGTCGGTGGCAGTGGTGCGGGCGGCCAATGCGTGCGTATCCGCAGGCAGCGGTTTGTGGAGCGTCCCGGCTACCTGGACCAGCTGCGGCGGTACGGTGCCTGGCCCGACCGATACCGTCACCATCGCCTCGGGCCATATCGTGACCGTGGACGTCGACTCGGCTGCGGCCAGCATCGTCATTGCCGCGAACGCAGCGGCCGGTGGCAACGGGATTACGATCAACAGTGGTAAAACCTTGGCGATTACCGGCGCGATCGCCATGACGGCACCGACCGCCGCCACGTCCAACCTGACGATTGGCGCCGGCTCGCTCCTGGCTGGCAGCATTGCGATCCCCGGCAGCGCGACGGCCGGCCGGTTCGCCACGGTCTCGCTGTC
>JAYRIO010000009.1:0-3661 GCA_041906745.1 Patescibacteria group bacterium | reverse complement strand
GGATACAACCAAGAAACTTCTGAGACGAGGAGCAACAAACTTGCGCCAACAAACGGCAAGCGATGCTTTCCCAGCCAACGCCACAGGTCGCGAATCAGCTGCCAATTCGAGTACGTGTCAGTCGGTTGCGCCATGCGTTCAGTCTACCGCAGCCGACTAGCTAGAGCACGCACTCCTTGGGCGACTTGTCGGTACGCAGGCGGAGGAAGGACGGGGCGCGGAGGGCGTGGTCTTTGGTGAGTTCCAGGTATTTGACCTCGGCTACCAGGTTGGGTTTCACCCAAGCGATGTCGAGGGATGATTTATAGGTCACCGGTGGTGTTTTGACTGCCAACTTCTTGAGCTTCGGCGCTAGAGCATCCAAAGACGCCTCGGTGAAGCCGGTACCGACGCGGCCGAGGCAGATGAGGTCGCCCTTGTAGTAGGCGCCGAGGACTAAGGAGGAGACCGCCCGCTTCTCGCTCGTGTAGCCCACAATGATGGCGTCGATCGTGCTGGTGAGCTTGATCTTCCGCCACTCGCTCGAGCGCTGGCCAGGTTGGTAGCGGCTACTGGCAGCTTTCGCCATCACGCCCTCGAGCTTGCGTCGTTTGGCTTCTTTCCAGAGCACCGTGCCGCGCTCGGTCCAAAACACTTGCTCGATGTGGTGGGCGTTGCGGATGAGATCAGCGAGGATGTCCTTGCGCTCGGACAAGGGTTTGCCGATCAGCGGCTCCCCTTCCAGCTCAAGCACGTCGAACACCACATAGGTGGCGGGCAACTGCTTGGCGCGTTCTTCGATGAGGCCTGGGTCGTCGACCGAGTCGCGCTGAGCGAGCGCATTGAAATCCGGCCGGCCGTCGGCGTCGTAGACCACGATCTCGCCGTCGAACACGCAGGACTTGGCTCGGATGTGTTTGCGCATCTGCACCATCTCGGGAAAACGCTGCGTGAGTTCGTTCCCATTGCGGTTCACAAACGTCAGATGATCATCCTTCAAGGTCATGATCGCCCGCGTGCCGTCGAGCTTGGGTTCGTAGAGCCAATCCGTGCGCTTCAAATCATCCTGCGTCCCCATCGACGCCAGCATCGGCTCGTAGTGCATCTACTTGACGCTCTCGCGGAGCGCGTCCATGAGGCTCGCGTGCTCGGGCCGCTTTGGTTCCGGCTCCACCGCCACCTTCTTGCCGTGGGCCAAGTGATCGAGTTTCTCGGAAAAACCGTCTTTGTAGTGGCTCAGATCGATGTGCTTCTTGGCACGTTTGGCGATGATTTCCTTGGCCAGCGCTAGCTCGCCGGCCGCGACTGCTGGGCGGTCCTTGAGCTCTTCGGCGTCATCAACCTCGGCCAACTCCTCGGCGTAGTGCAATGTCGTCAGCTGCAACCCCTTACTCTCTGGTAGCGCCTGAATGGCCGAGACGTGCTGCCGCTCGTGCATCACAAAGGTGGCCAGGGCGACCTGTTCAGTATCTTGCAGGGCTTCGAACAGCAACGCGTACGGCTTCCGGGCGGTCGAGCTGCCGGGCAGCAAGTAGTAGTGCTTGTCGATCCAGGCGGTTTTGACCTCGCCGTGCGGGTAGAACCCCTCGATCTCGATCGTCTCGGTCTTCGACGGCTTCAGGGAAGCTAGCTTTTCCTTGGTGAAGAGGTAGTACTTGTTGTGCCCGACCTCCATTCCCTTGAGCACCTGGTCCCACGCCACCGTGTGCTCGCCCTTGGCGCACCAGCGCTGGTAGTGCACCGGCACCTGGTGCTCGGCGCAGAAGAGCGAGAAGTGCTCGCGTTCTTCCGAACGCGTCGCCGACACCAGCTTGACGGGAATCGAGACGAGTCCGAACGAGATGTTGCCGGTCCAGATGGCGTGCATGGCTAGGTCCTCGGCGCAACCTGCCCGACCATCTCGACCAAGCGCATCGAGTAGCCGAACTCGTTGTCGTACCAGGCAAAGACCTTGACGAGATTGCCCATCGCCTTGGTGAGCGACAGGTCGACGATCGCCGAGTGCGGGTTGCCGACGATGTCGGACGAGACGAGCGGCGCGTCGGTCGCATCGAGGATGCCCTTGAACCTATCCGAGGCGGCCGCGGCCTTGAAGGCCTCGTTCACTTCCTCAACTGTGACATCGCGCTTCAAGACGGCGGTGATGTCGGAGATTGAGCCGCAGGGCACCGGGACACGGATCGAGACGCCGTCGAAGTTGCCCTTGAGCGATGGGATGACCTCGGTCGTGGCGATGGCCGCACCAGTCGTGGTCGGCACCATGTTCTCGGCGGCGTTGCGGGCCCGGCGCAGATCTTTGTGTGGCCCGTCCTGCAGGTTCTGGTCAGCGGTGTAGGCGTGGACGGTGGTCATGAGCGAACGCTCGACCCCGAAGGCCTCGTCGAGCACTTGGATGGTCGGCGCGATGCAGTTGGTGGTACACGAGGCGTTGTTGATCACCGGGTTGCCGGCCGCATCGGCCTGGTTGAGACCCATGAGGAAGGTCGGCGCCGGATCATCGCCCTTGCTCGGGGCCGAGATGATGACCGCCTTCGCCCCAGCGGTCACGTGCTGGCTGGCACCGGCTTTGTCCGTAAAGTGGCCGGTCGATTCGATGACCACGTCGACGCCAAGATCCGCCCAGGGCAACTTCGCTGGCTCTTTTTCGGACAAGACCTTGAAAGACTTGGCATCGATGGCAATCCCGTCGGCCGTGGCACTGACCGTGCGGTGGTACTTGCCGTAGACCGTGTCATACTGCAGGAGGTGCGCCAGCGTGGCCGCGTCCGTTAGGTCATTGACGGCCACCAGCGTGAGGTCGTCGCGGTCGAGCATGATCCGGGCAGCGGTCCGGCCAATCCGTCCGAAGCCGTTGATAGCGACACGTACCATGGAGCCTCCTTTGGGTGGTTAGAGCTGCGGGGTGAACGCCTTCACAATCGCACCGAACGGTTCGGCTTTCAAGCTGGCGCCGCCCACCAGGACGCCGTCGATGCCGGGCGCGGCGGCGAAGCCTTTGGCGTTCGTCGCCGTCACCGAGCCGCCGTAGAGCATCCGCACCTTGGCGGCAGTGGCCTTGTCGGATTGGCGGGCCAGCGACCGGCGAAGCGACTTGACCATCTTGGCCGCGTACTCGGGCGTGGCCGCGTTCCCCGACCCGATCGCCCAGACCGGTTCGTAGGCCACGACGATCCGCCCGATGTCCTGCTTCTTGAGGCCGGCGATCGCCTTGCGGAGCTGCATGAAGATATTGCTGGCCGCCTCGGCCTTGGTGGGCCGGCCACGCTTGCGCTTTTCCTGGTAGAGCGGGATGAACTCACCGACGCACAGGATCGGCGTCAGGCCACGGCGGAGCGTGTCCCGGACCTTCTCGGCAATGGTCGCGTACGTGTCGCGTGACCGCATCCGGCGTTCGGAGTGCCCGACGATCAGGTAGTGGATGTAGGGCGCGAGCATCCCGATCGAGGTGCTGCCTGTTTCCGCGCCGTCCATGCCGGGCAAGGCATTTTGCGCGCCGAGCAGTACCGGCGACCTGCCCTTGAGACTGTCTGACACCGGCACGATCCATGGGGTCGGCGGGCAGACCACGACCTCGACGTGCTTGAGTTCGGCGACCTCGCGGGCCACCACGCGTGTCAGCGCGACCGCCTCTTCGCGGGTGGTGTGCATCTTCCAGTTGCCGACGACCAAGGGCGTGCGGAGC
>JAYRIO010000008.1:0-3103 GCA_041906745.1 Patescibacteria group bacterium | reverse complement strand
TGTCCCTGCCCGGCATCGAGGTGGCCGTACCCCGGTCCACGAAAATCAAGGTCCGGATGGACACACAGGACGGGAAAACAGTGCAATTCCGGGCGACCGGACTCCTGGCGCGAATCATCCAGCACGAGCTCGACCACCTGGACGGTTTGCTGATTATCGACCGCTGCGCCAACCGGGAAGCCGCGCTCAAGGCGTACGAATCCAAACGTCCCCGATGACCGCGGCGCCGCGTTTCGCGTTTCTTGGCACCCCGCCGTTCGCCGCCACGATCTTGCAGGCGCTGGTACGGCAGGGCTGGCGTCCTGTCCTGGTAGTAACCGAACCCGCCAAACCGGTGGGCCGGGACCAGACGGTCACGCCCTCGGCCGTGGCGGCAGCCGCAGCGGCGCTTGGCCTCAGTACGGCGACGCCGGCGTCGAAGGATGAGCTGCTGCCGCTCCTTTCGCCGCTCAAGCTCGATGTGGCCGTCGTGGCTGCCTACGGCAAGCTCATCCCCGCCGCTGCGCTCGACGTGCCGACGCACGGCATGGTCAACGTTCATGCGTCACTGCTCCCTGCGCACCGCGGCGCCTCACCCATCCAGGCCGCGATCCTGGCCGGCGACCCCGAGACCGGCATCTCGTTCATGCGGATCGAGCCCGCCATGGATACCGGCCCGGTGATCCGCCAGGTAACGCTGCCGCTGGCAGGCACCGAAACCGCCGGCAGCCTAACCAAGAGCCTGGCGGCGCTGGCCGCCGACACGATCGTGCCCGTACTTAAGGACTATCTGTCCGGCAGCAGCCAGCCGGTTCCGCAAGACGGCGACCGGGCCACGTACGCGCCCAAATTACGGAAAGAGGACGCCGAAACCGCCCTGCGGACAGTCAGCGCCCTCGATCTCGACCGGAAATTCCGGGCGTTTTCGCCCTGGCCCGGCATCTACTCGTCGGAGTTCGGTCCTCGGCTCATCCTGCGCCGGGGCCGCCTTGACGGCGGGCGCTTCGTCCTCGAAGAAGTCCAGTGGGAGGGCAAGCGGCCCGTGGATATCGGGACCTTCGGCCGCAGCTACCCTGAAATCTTGACGAAGCTCCTTGAAAACCGTACACTGGCCACACCCCGAACCTGATGCTCGGGCAGTACTGAGTGAAACGCAAGGAACGAACGACATGCTACGCATCCGCCTCCGCCGCACCGGCAAGAAGCACCAACCGCACTACCGGATCGTCGTCGCCGAACATACCGCGCCCATCACGGGCAAGTATGTCAGCGCGGTCGGCCACTACAACCCGCGCTCGAAAGAGCTCGTGGTCGACGATGCAGCCGTGACGCAGTGGCTTAACCAAGGCGCCCAGCCCAGCAACACGATCGCCAAGCTGCTGACCAAGCATGGCTTGAAGCACAAGCTCATCCAGGTCCACATGTACCCGGTCCGCCCGGGCAAGAGCGAACAGCCGGCGGACGAAGCCCCGGCCGCGGCACCAGCGGTTGAGGCCGCCGATACGGCAAGCGACGCAGCGCCAGCAGCGGACACCGGCGCCGAGGCCGAGCAGGCTCCGGCAACCGAGACCGAACCGGCAGCCGCCGAGGCCGCCACCGAAACCCCTGCCGAAGAGAGCAAGGAGTAACCATGGAAAAAGACCAGCAGTTCGTCGAGATGGTTGTCCGGGAACTCGTTGACACGCCTGACAAGGTCAAGGTCGAACGCAAGGTCGACGAGATGGGCGTGCTGATCACGCTGGCCGTCGATCCGAGCGACATGGGCAAGATCATCGGCAAAGAAGGCCGGACCGCCAAGGCGATCCGCACCCTGCTCCGCGTCTTGGGCGCCAAGAACAACTCGCGCGTCAACCTCAAGATCGAGGAACCCGAGGGCGGCTCGTACGTCCCGAAAGAAGAAAGCCGCGACGAGCAGCCGGGCGAGCAGCACGACATGCCGGCGATGAACGATGCCCATGGCAGCGGCCTGCACGACACCGGTTCGCCGCTCGAGATGCCGATGGACGTCGCCATCCCGCACCAGCCCGAAGAGCCGCAGCAAGAAAACCCAACCTCCATCCTGTAACGGACAGCCAAGTACCCGACACCACACGCCGCGCCTGCGGCGTGTTGGATTTCTGCGATACTATCCGTATGACATTCACCGTCCTCACCCTATTCCCCGACATGGTCGCGCCCTACCTCACGCAATCGATCATCGGCCGCGCCGTCCGTGACGGCCACGTGTCCATCCAGATCCGCAACCTGCGCGATTGGACGACCGACGCACACAAAACCGTGGACGACAGTCCGTACGGCGGCGGCGCCGGTATGGTGCTCAAGGTCGATGTGGTCGACCGGGCGTTGGCCGAACTGCACACGCCCGGCTCACGCGTTATCCTCCTGACGCCCCAAGGGGACCGGTTCACGCAGGAGCGTGCCGAGCAGCTGGCCGCAGACAAGCGCGACCTGATCCTCGTGGCCGGCCACTACGAAGGCTTCGACGAGCGGATCCGCTCCCTAGTCGACGAGCAGCTGTCGGTCGGCGACTTCGTGCTCACGGGCGGCGAGCTGCCAGCCGCGGTCGTGGTTGATGCGGTCACCCGCTTGCTGCCAGGCGTGTTGGGCGACGATGCGTCCAGCCACGAGGAATCCTTCTCGCTCAAGGATGCGGCGGGCAACCGTTTGCTCGAGTACCCGCACTACACGCGGCCGGAACGCTACGTACCTATCAGCAAAGAACTTGGTGAGCTGGCAGTGCCGGATATCCTGTTGTCGGGCAACCACGCCGCCATCGACGCCTGGCGGAAGCACCAGTCCGCCCAACGGTCGTCGCAACGCTAGAACTGCTTGCCGCGCTTGGCAAAGTGGAAGAAGTGCAGCGCCAGCATGAGGCTGCACGCCGCCGCAAAGTAGCACCAGACCGAAGCCAGGGCGAACGGGTACGCTGCCCACGCAGCGGCTGCGCCAAGAAATACCGCGATCCCCATCGCCCGGATGTAGCCAAGGCTCGACGCTACCAGCGCAGCGGATACGCCAAGCATGTACAAGAGGCCGACGTACCATGGCATAGCGACTTGGTACTGCAAGCAGCCCTGGTCGAGCACCACGCCCACCCCGTGTTGCAGCATGGTCGCCGCGAAGA
>JAYRIO010000007.1:0-5587 GCA_041906745.1 Patescibacteria group bacterium | reverse complement strand
TATGGAGCCGATGCTCGACGCGCTCAAGCTGTCGGCCAAGATCGAGCCGAAGGCGATCGTGATCGTCGCTGCCGACGCGGCGCAGATCGAGGCCCAGGTCAGCGGCCGGTCCCCGGAAACCGTCGAGACGCTCAAGCTGACGGCGAAAGAATTGCCAGAAGAGGGGCAGCGGCTGTTTATCCTTCCGATCCGATGATCCGTGAGGTCGCCTCAACCCTGCTTGGAGGCACCACGCACGTCTTGGTCACCCATGAACAGCCGGACGGAGACGCTGCCGGGAGCACCTTGGCATTGGCGCACGCGCTCCGGTCGTTGGGCAAGCAGGTATCGCTGGTCTGTGTCGACGAGATTCCGAAAGCCTTCCAGTTCTTACCCGGCTGGGAAGGCTTCCGGCGGGACTGCATCCTGGGTAATGCCGATGTCGTCACGGTAGTGGACTGCGGCGACTTGAAACGTACGGGCATGCCCGACCGTATCCGCGACGCAGCGCGCGTCGGCCGCAGGATTCTCAATATCGACCACCACCAACGGAACGACCTGCATAAGGTGGCCCACCTCAACTACGTGGATTACGGCGCCTCGTCGGCGGCAGAGTTGGTCATGCCGCTCATCAAGGCGCTCGGCGTCCCGATTTCGAAGGATATCGCTACTTGCCTGCTAACCGGCCTGTACTACGACACGGGCGGTTTCAAGCATTCCAATACGTCCGAGGTGGTGCTGCGGCAGGCCAGCGAGCTACTGGTGGCCGGCGCGCGGCTGAAGCACATCCGACACTTCGTGTCGTCGCACCGCTCGGTCGCGTCGTTGCGGCTGTGGGGGATCGCGCTGTCGCGGATCCGTTACCATGAACGGCTCCGCATGGTCGTCTCGGTGATTACGGCGGAGGATGTGGCGGCCTGCGGCGCCACGCCGGTGGACCTGGCCGGCTGCGTCAACTTGCTGAACAGTGTTCCCGACGCGCTCGCTGCCATGCTGGTTATCGAGCTGCCGGATGGCAGCCTGCGCGCCTCGCTCCGGACCGAGCACGAGTCGGTCGACGTCGCCGCTATCGCCCAGTTGTTCGGCGGCGGCGGCATGCGGAAGGCGGCCGGATTTTCGCTGAAGGCACGCTGCGTCAACGGCGAGCGCGGTTGGACGGTGCACGGCCAGTACGAGCAGTTCCCCGTCCCGGCGTCCGCCCTCCGTGCCCACGCAGCGGCAACTGCCTAGTCTGTCTGCGGACAAACCTGTTATACTGAGCGTGTCGATCACTCTGCTGGCGTGGTGGAATGGTAGACGCGGAGGACTTAAAATCCTCTGAGGGCAACCTCGTGCAGGTTCGATTCCTGCCGCCAGCACCAGAAGGACGCCATGACGCAACGGGCATTGCTGCAACTGGTTCTCTTCAGCCTCCTGTCCGCAGGCCTCCTGTACGGTCTGTTCGTGGGGTTTCCGGCTATTTTTGCCGAGATCCGCTACCCGCTTGCATACGAGGACATTATCATCCGGGAATCGGCCGACCACGACCTTGACCCGTTCCTGGTGGCAGCCGTTATTTATTCCGAGAGCCACTACAACCCGCGCGCCCAGTCGCCGGTCGGCGCGCGGGGGCTGATGCAGCTCATGCCGCTCACGGCCGCCGGGATCGCGCGCAAGCTGGGCGACACGGGGTTCACGATCAACCAGCTGTTCGATCCTGCGACCAGTATCCGGTACGGCACCTTCCATCTGCAGGGCCTGCTTGGCCGGTACAACGGCGCCGTCGAGCCCGCGGTCGTCGCCTATAACGGCGGCGGCGGGGCCGGCGACCAGTACCAGGCCGGCAACCTCGCCCGCGTTCCCACGGAAAGCCTCAACTACGTGAAGCACGTCTTGCAGGCGCGCCAAGCCTACCAGCAGCTGTACCAGTTGCAGCTTACCGGGATCGATCCGTTCGCCCGGAAGGAAACAACCACCACGCTGGCGACCCAAGTGCTGGCCGTGATCCAGCAGACCGTCAATAAGCGACTCAGCCAATAAACACCCTATGACACACCAAGAACTTCGCGCAGCGTTCTTTGCATTTTACCGCGAGCGCGGCCACGCCCGTATCCCGCAAGCCTCCCTGGTGCCGCTCCAAGACACCTCGGTGCTATTTACGACCGCCGGCATGCATCCGCTCATCCCGTACCTGCTCGGCGAACAACATCCGGACGGTACCCGGCTCGTGAACGTCCAGCGGAGTTTGCGTACCACGGACGTCGAAGAGGTCGGCGACGATACCCACGGCACCTTTTTCGAGATGCTCGGCCACTGGTCGCTCGGCGACTACTGGAAACGCGAGGCGATCACCTGGAGCTACGAGTTCGTCACCCAGGTGCTTGGCTTGCCGCCCGAACGGTTGGCCGCCACCGTGTTCGCCGGCGACGATACGAAAGGGGTCGGCCTGGATACCGAGGCGCAAGCGATCTGGCGGGAATTGGGGATGGCGCGGGTCGCTGCGCTCGGGGATGACAACTGGTGGGGGCCGGTCCATGCGACCGGCCCGTGCGGCCCGACGACCGAGATCTTCGTCCACCGGTCAGCGATGGGCTGCGGTCCCGAGTGCCTGCCCGGATCGGCAACCGACGACCACTGGGTCGAGATCTGGAACAACGTCTTCATGGAATACAACCGGACCGCCGCAGGGCTGTTCGAACCGCTGGCGCAGCGCAACATCGATACCGGCGTCGGCCTGGAGCGGGTGCTGATGACCGTGAACGGCCTGGATAGCATCTATGATATCGACCTCTACGAGCCGATCCTGGCTGCCATCTCGTCGGATACGCTCGCCCATGCCAACCGCCATGTACGGATCGTCGCGGACCATGTCCGGGCGTCGGTGTTCCTGCTCGCTGACGGCGTCCTGCCTAGCAACAAGGACCGCGGGTATATCCTGCGCCGCCTCATCCGCCGCGCGGTCCAAGCCTCCGGCGCGATCGGGTTCAGCCAGTGGGAGCTTGTCCTGGAAGCGGTCATCGGTGCCTACGCCGACGAATACCCGTACCTGCTCAAGCGGCCTATCGTCGAGCCGTTCCTGGCCGAGCAGCGCCAGTTTGCGGCCCAGCTCGGACGGGCGGTGCAGTTCCTCGACAAGGAGCTGGCCAAGCGCGAGGCCCTGACGGCCCTGCAGGCGGCCCAGCTCGCTTTCCTGGCCCACCAGAGCCATGCGTTGCCGCTTGAGCTCACCCTGGAAGTGTTTACGGAGCGCGGGTTTTCGCTCGACGCCGGCGAGTACGCGGCCGCGCTCGACGCCCTGTCGGCCGAACACAAGACGGTCTCGTCGGCCGGACAAGAGAAGAAATTCGGCGGCCACGGCCTGCTCCTTGATACCGGCGAGCTGAAGGCCGGCACCGAATCGGAGCTCGCGCAGGTGCTGCAGCTCCATACCGCGACGCACCTGTTGCAAGCGGGCCTGCGGGCAGTGCTCGGCAGCCACGTCCAGCAGCGCGGCTCGGACATCACCCCCGAACGGTTGCGGTTCGACTTCACGCACGACGACAAGCTGACCGACGACCAGCGCCAGCAGGTGGAGCGCTGGGTGAACGACGTCATCGACCGTGATCTGCCCGTGTCGTTCGTGCAGCTGCCGCTTGCCCAAGCCGAGGAGGTAGGGGCGCTCCACTTTTTCGGCCACAAGTACCCGCCGAGCGTCAAGGTCTATTACGTCGGCCCATCGCTCGAGGATGCCGTCTCCAAGGAATTCTGCGGCGGCCCCCACGTTACCCGCACCGGCATGATCGGCCGTTTCCGTATCCTGAAAGAGCAGTCGGTTTCGTCGGGTATCCGGCGCATCAAGGCCGTAGTCGAGCCGCGGGCGTAAGCTTTGCTATACTGATCGAAGTACCGTGAACTAGTACTACACGGAGGGCATGGACGTGTTAGGGTTCGGAAAACAGCGGGCGGAAGACCTGCGGGCGATTTCCCTAGACATCGGCACCGAATTCGTGAAGGCGCTGATTTTCGAGGTGCGCGACGGGATCGCCCATGTCATCGGCGTGGGCAAGCAGCGCCAGCGCCTGGCGGACATGCAGGGCGGCACGGTCACCGACATCCACGGTGTCATCGGGAACTGCGAGAAGGCGCTCGAGATGGCAGCCGAGCAGGCCAAGGTGTTGCCCGACCAGGTAATCATGGGTATCGCTGGCGAGCTGGTAAAAGGCACGACGACGACCATCAAGTACGTGCGGGCCGAGCCGCTCCAGAAGGTGTCGGTCGAGGAGCTACAGGAGATCCTTGACCAGGTCCAGCAACGCGCGCACGAGCGTGCGAAGGCCGTGCTGTCATGGGAAACCGGCCAGGCAGAGATCGACGTCCGCTTGGTGAACGCCGCGATCGTCGATGTCCGTATCGACGGCTACAAGGTGACGAACCCGCTTGGATTCCAAGGCCGTGAGATCCAGGTCGGCATCTACTCGGCATTCGCGCCGGTGGTACACCTTGGCGCGCTGCAGACCATCGCCGAGGAGCTCAGCCTCGACTTGCTGTCCGTCGCGGCTGAGCCGTACGCGGTCGCCCGAATCATGGGGCCGAACGAATCGAGCGAGTTTTCGGCGATCTTCGTGGACGTGGGCGGCGGCACCACCGATCTGGCCGTGGTCAACAATGGCGGGCTTATCGGCACGAAAATGTACGCGATCGGCGGCCGCGCATTCACGAAACGCTTGGTCAATGTGCTTGGTACCGGATTCGCCGAGGCCGAGCAGAAAAAGCTGGACTACTCCGCCCATCGGCTGAGCAAGGCCGAAACGGCAGATATCCGGGCAGCGCTGGAAACCGACGTCGAGGTCTGGCTGTCTGGCATCGAGCTGACGCTCAGCGAGTTCACGAACGTCGACCTTTTGCCGTCACGGATTATGCTCTGCGGCGGCGGAAGCAACTTGCCCGACATCGCGGCTGCCCTGAAAGGGACGGGTTGGGGGAAGCGCCTGCCGTTCGCCCGACGGCCGACAGTCCACTTTATGAAGCCGAGCGAGGTCCAGACCGTCAAGGACGGCACCGGTTTGTTGACGACCGTGCAAGATATCACACCGATGGCACTCGGCAACCTGGCGATCGACCTGGTCGGCCGGTCGACGCCGAGCCAGAGTTTGCTGCGCCGGCTGGTCTCATCGGTGGGGGCATGATGGAAGAAATCCTCTACTTGGAACCAGACGAGGAAATCACCTCGGTCATCGACAAGCTCAAAGACCTGCCGGGCAGCTCGGTCGCGTTGGTACTACCGAAGCACGCGCAGCTGGCGACCAGCGTCGTAAACCTGCGGCTGCTCCAGGCGGAGGCCAAAAAACGTAAGAAAACCGTCGCAATCGTGACGCAGGACAAGGTCGGCATGAAGCTGGCGGCCCACGTCGGCATCCCCGTCTATGCCTCAGTCACCGACGACACGCCGGTACAGCCGGAAGTCGGTCCGCGCCCGGCGGTCGACGACGTGATCGAGTACGAGGAGCAGGCGGCACCAGCACCCGAACCGGCGCAGAGCCGGGAACCGATCGAGGAGCCGGTCGACAGTCCCGTGCCCGTGAAGCGGTACGACCAACCGGCCCGGGCGTCTGAACCAGCGCCAGCGCCTGCGGCGCCAATCCCGACTCCC
>JAYRIO010000006.1:0-9488 GCA_041906745.1 Patescibacteria group bacterium | reverse complement strand
TGCCTGGTACGGGTCTTGTGTCGGGAAGTCGGTCGAATCGGTCTGGCCGGTGACGTAGGCGTTCCCAGTGGCATCCACGACGATGCTGTTGATCTGGTCGTTCGCGCCGTCGCCGCCCAGGTAGGTGGAGTACACGAATGCCGCGCCAGTCGGATCGAACTTGGTAATGAACCCGTCGGCGCTGGTGGCCATCGATCCCTGGTACGGGGACGAGACGGGAAAGTTCGACGAGGTGGTCTGCCCGACGACGTAGGCGTTCCCGTTCCGGTCGACGGTAACGGCGTAGCCGCTGTCGGTGCCCGAGCCGCCAAGGTGCGACGAGTACACCAGGAAGAGCGGGTCGATGACCAAGGGCTTGGTGTGGTCGTAGTCGCCGGCCAGCGCGATCCGCACGGTCTCCCCGTCCACGGCGAAGGACGATGAGATCGCCCGCCGTCCGGACGCGGTTTCCTGGTAGGTCGAGGGGGCTTGCAGCATGAATCCGTGCTCCGGCGTGCCGAAGACAAGGTTGCCCTGGGCATCGGTCGACGGACTGCCTTGTCCAGTGAACGTGAGGCCGATCGCATGGTAGTCGCCGCCCGGACCCACGATAAAGTCGTGCTCCAGATGGCTGTTGGTGCCGTAATACGCCATGTCGATCCCCGGATACACGTTCTGGGCGACAATCTTGCCGAAGCTTGCGATGTCGTGCTGCCACTTGGCGTGGTCGTTGCCGACCAGGTAGTTGGTTGTTCCGGTGAGTGCGCCTGTGCCTGCGAACGAGGCAGCCTGGGCATCAACCAGTGACATCGTTATCGACTCACCATCGGCTACGGTTGTGGTGCCAGTGTTCGTGACATAGGTTGTCGCCTGCCCCTGGTGTGTCACAAACTGCACGCCGCTGGGCGCCTGGCCCACGTTGGGCTCGAACGCCAGCGGCAGCTGCGCGTATGCGGCTTTGGCGTCCGATTGCGTGGACTTGGGCAACTCGAACCGAGGCCACGTGTCGGCAACCAGGAAGCACAGGAGGGCGATCAGGAGTGAGGCGAGGGGTTTGCGCATAGGTGCTCCTAGAAGCTGGCGGTAATGATGTAGATCATGCCGACCGCGTAGTAGCCGTTTGGGGTCTGCGGGGCGACGTTCGCCATGAAGCTGGCCGTGTACGTGGTAGTGGCGCTCGCGGCCGGCGTGTAAGCGAGCGGCGTGCTGACGGCGGGCAGATTGTCTGGCTTGAAGGTAAAGAGGTTAGACGTGCCGTAGTCCGAGTAGGCGGCGCCGGTCCCGCCCGAGGGGTTGGCGCCAAAATCGGTCGAGGTGTGCGAGACGGCAGCGGTGTTGGCCGCCAAGTTCATACCGAACTGCTCGGTGCCCGTCGTGCTGGCGGTCGGTGTTGCCAAGGAATCGATCTCGCCGAGCGGGCCGAGCAGCCCGGTCGTGTACCGGTAGCTGATCACGTAGCCGCTCGGCGAGTTGGTGGAGGCGTCCATCGTGTGCGTGCAGAAGCTGGTGCTCGACGGCGAGAACACGCCCAGGTAGCAGTTGGGGCTGCTCACCGAAAACGACAGGGTTGGGTCGATCGTGCCGGTCGGCGCGACGCCGGTCACGGTGACGGTATTTTCCGAGAGCTGGGCCACGAATGAGTCGGTGCCGCCGTTGGTGGCGCCTTGGAGCGGCGATGCAGTTGGGAAGTCGGCCGAGTTCGTACTCCCCGCCGTGTACAGATTGCCGTTGAGGCCCGCAGCGATCCAGTTAACCGAATCCGTACCCGTACCGCCCAAGTAGCTGGAATACAGGAACGAAAGTCCGGAGCCGTCGATTTTCATGACGAACCCGTCCGTACCGCCGCCGTTGCTGGCTTGGTACGGCGAGGCGGTGATCAGGTCTGTCGATCCGGTGCTGCCGGCAACATAGGCATTGCCGCCGCTGTCGACTGCCACCCCGTTCCCGGTATCCACCCCGTTCCCGCCCAAGTACGTCGAGTATGTCAGCCCGGTACCGGCCGGCGCGAACTTGGTCAGGAATGCGTCGAGGACACCGCCGTTCAAGCTGCCTTCGAGCGGCGTCGCGACCGGAAAGTTCGTCGACGACGTAAACCCGGTGATATATGGGCTGCCGGCAGTGTCCACCGTGATTGCCCGGCCTGTTTCGCTGCCACTGCCGCCCAGGTATGTGGAATAGGTCAGGCTTGAACCGGCCGCATTCAATTTGGTCAGGAACGCGTCTTGCCCACCAGCGTTGCTTGCCTGGTACGGCGAGGCGGTCGGGAAATTGCTCGAAGTGGTCACGCCGGTCACGAACGCGTTCCCCGACGTATCGACCGCCAGCGAGTATGCGCTGTCGGTCCCGCTCCCGCCCAGGTACGTGGAATAGGTCAGGCTTGAACCGGCCGCATTCAATTTGGCGACGAATGCGTCGATGCTGCCGCCGCCATGACTTGCCTGGTATGGCGAGGCGGTCGGGAAATTGCTCGACAGCGTTTCGCCGGCGACATACGCGTTCCCGGACGCATCGACGGCAATGCTACGACCGAATTCCGAGCTGCTCCCGCCCAGGTACGTGGAATACGTGAGCGACGATCCGCTAGCGTTTAGTTTCGTGATCACGGCGTCCGACGTACCGCTCAGGCTTCCTTGCACGGGCGATGCGACGGGATAGTTCGACGATTGCGTATATCCCGTGAGGTACGCGTTGCCCGCGCTGTCCACCGCAAGGCCGCCCGGGTTCGCAGGGCTGTCGGTCCCACTCCCGCCGATATAGGTGGAATACGTGAGCGACGATCCTGTCTGGTCGAGTTTGCTGACGAATATGTCCGTGGTACCGCCGTTGCTTCCCTGGAACGGTGCGGTAGTCGGGAAATCCGCCGAGGCCGTGCTGCCAGACACGTAGGCGAAGCCACTGGCATCCACCGCGATGCCGTACGCCGTGTCGTCGCCGGAACCGCCAAGATATGTTGAATACACCAGGACCGGGTCGATCACCAGCGGTTTCGCATGGTCATAATCGCCAGTAATGGCCATGGTAACCGTATTCCCGCTGAGTTCGAACTTGCTCGGGATCGTGTGTTTCTCGTGATCACCGAGCTGGTACGTGTTAGGCGCATTCAGCCGGAGTTCGTCGTCACCGGCATTCAGAACCAGGTTACCTTCCTCGTCTTGCGTCAGCTTGTCCTGGCCAGAAAAATTGAACGCGATCTGGTGGTAGTCCGCATTCGGACTGACGATGAAGTCGTGTTCAAGGGTCGAATTCGTCCCGTAGTACGCAAGGTCGATACCTGGGTAGACGTTCTTCGCCAGGAGTTTCTGGAAGTTCGGGATATCACTGTGCCACTGGGCCTGGTCGTTCCCCAGGAAGTAGTTGGTTTTGGACGGGAGTTCGTCTTGGCCTGCGAACGATGATGCACTCGCCCCATCCAAGCTCATCGTCACCCGCTTGCCGCCCACCGAGGTCGTACTGCTCGTTCCGCTGAAGGCCGTGACCGCCTGGCCGTGGTGGACGAGGAAATCTACGCCGTCGCCGACTTGACCCTGGTTCGGTTCGAACGCGAGCGGCAGGGCGGCGTACTTCGCGCTGACGTCTGATCGCGCTGGTTTCTCTTGCGTGTCCGATGCGCTCCGCGGCTGCAGACTGTACGCAAACAAGAGCAGCAAGACTGCCAACGATCCAGCCAGGCGTTGCCTGGTTCGGTTCCCCTTGCTTGCTCGCCGCATCACCCTCCTAGTAGGTCGCAACGATAGTATACGTGATCGGGGTGCTATATGTCCCGGCCTCGCTGGTAGTGGTGATATTCGTAATGAACGAGACCGTGTAGGTCGTTAGGTCCGAGACGCTGGTCGCCTGCGCCACGGTGTCGCCCGCGGTGGTGAACTTGTACAGGTCCCCGGATTGGTAGTCCGTCGTGGCGAAGCCGCTCCCGCCGCTGGGGTTGGCGCCGAAGTCGGCGGCGGTACCGGAATTCACGGCGGCATTCGCGGCCACGTTGAGACCGAACTGTTCGGTGCCTTGCGTGCTCCAGGTTTGTACCGGCATCGGGTCGATCGTGTCCGGCCCGCTCGTCAGCGTCGTCGTGGGGATGTAACTGATCACGTAGCCGCTGTTGGCGTTCGTCCCGGCGCTCATGGTGTGGGTGCAGTACTTGGTTTCGGTCGCCGAGAACGTGCCCATATCGCAGATGACGGCCCCAAGGCTGAAGGTCAGGATCGGATCGTTCACGCCGGTGACGGTGACGGTGTGGTCGGAAAGTTGCATCAGGAACATATCCTGGCCCCCGCCGTTCGATCCTTGGTAGGCGGCATGCGTGACAAAGTCCGTCGAGCTGGTGCTGCCAACCACCATCAGGTCGCCGTCGAGCCGTAGCGCAAGGCTTGATCCCGTGTCGATCCCGTTGCCGCCCAGGTAGGTGGAGTACGCGAGCGCACTGCCCGTACTGTCGAGTTTAGTGAGGAACGCGTCCTGGCCCGCCGCCTTCGTGGCCTGGTATGCGGCCACGGTCGGGAAGTTCGCTGAATCGGTGAGGCCTGACACGTAGGCGTTGTTCGAGGCGTCGACCACGACCGACTGGGGGACGTCGCTGCCGGAACCGCCCAAGTACGTGGAGAAAAGCAACGCCGAGCCGCTGGGATTGAATTTGCTGACGAAGGCATCCCGGCTGCCAGCAAGCGCCGCCTGGTACGGCGAGGCGGTCGGGAAGTTCGGCGAGTCCGTCTGGCCGGTCACGTAGATGTTGCCGGCGCTGTCGAGCGCGACCATGCCGCCCTCGTCATCCCCGCTCCCCCCGAGGTAGGTAGCAAAGACGTACGATGAGCCGTCGGTACTTAATTCGGCCACGAAGCCTTCGTAGGTACCGCCGCCGTTCGTCGGCTGGAAGGCCGCGACCGTGGGGAAATTGCTTGAGTGCGTGTACCCGGTCAGGTAGGCATTGCCGGCGTTGTTGATCGCGATGCCGAATGTCTGTTCGCCGCTCGCCGCGCCGCCGACATACGTGGCGTAGAGCAGGGCTGAACCGGCAGTGTTGAACTTGGCCACGAACGAGTCGTCGTTGCCCGGTGCGGCCGGTTGGACCGCCGATAGTGTCGGCAAGTCGGTGGACGAGGTGTCGCCGACAAGGAAGGCTTGTCCTGATCCGTCCACGGCCAGGTTCTGGCTATAGTCGTTCCCGTTGCCGCCAAAGTAGGTCGAATACGTCAGCGCGGAGCCCGACGGATTCAACTTGGTAAGGAACGCGTCTTGGCCCGCCGCCTTCGTGCCCTGGTATGCGGCCGCGGTCGGGAAGTTCGCTGAATCGGTGAGGCCTGACACGTAGGCGTTGCCCGCAAGGTCGGTCGCGATCCCGGCACCCCGGTCGTCCCCGCTCCCCCCGAGGTAGGTGGTATAGATCGGCGCAGTGCCGGTCTTATCGAATTTCATCACGACGGTATCGAACGTGCCGCCGCCGTATGTTGCTTGGTACGGCGCGGTCGTCGGCAGGCCGGTGCCGGTCGTCATGCCGACGACGTACACGTTGCCGTCGGGATCAACGGCGTTCCGGGCGCCGTAGTCAGTCGCCGTCCCGCCGAAGTAGGTCGAGTAGACCAGTGTCGGGTCGATCGTCAGCGTCTGTGCCGGGTCGTAGCCGTCGCCGAGCACGATCTGTACCGTATCGCCGTCCAACACGAACCGGCTTGCCACCGTATGCTTCGCCGCCTCGGTTCCTTGGTAGGATACCGGCGCATTGAGCCGCAGCCCACCCTCCCCTGCACCCAGGACAAGGTTGCCGGCTTCGTCGAGCTGCGCGCCGCCAGCGACCGTGAAGGCGATGTCGTGGTAGTCGGCGCCTGGACGGACGACGAAGTCGTGTTCCAGTTGGGACGCGGTGCCGTAGTACCTGAGGTCGATGCCGGGGTAGACATCCTGTGCTACCAGCCGTTGGTAGTTCGGAATATCCGGATGCCACTGGGCTTGGTCGTTGCCGACGAAGTAGTTCGTTACGCTTGGAAGCCGGTCTTGGCCGGTAAAGGCGGAGGGATCGGCGCCTGCAAGCGTGAGCGTAGCACGCGCGCCGCCCGACGTGGTCGTTGCGGTGGTGCCGCTGAACGTGGTCACGGCCTGGCCATGGTGCACCAGAAAGTCGACCGACGGATCAGCCTGCCCTTGGTTCGGTTCGAACGCTAGGGGCAGTGCTGCGAAGGACGTTCGGGGCGCAGTGGCATCGGCTGTCGATGATGGCGATACCTGCGCAAGCAGCTGTGCTTGTATCAGCACGAGTAACCCGATCAGGACACCGTGTTGTAGGGACCGCGAAATGCGCCGCATCACCCCTCCTAGTAGTTGGCCACTACATTGTACGTGATCGGCGCCGTGTACGTACCGGCCGCTGTGGTCAACTGCACGTTCGCGATGAACGAGACGGTAAAGACCGTGGGGTTCGACGGTCCAACCGTTTGGGCGATATCGCCGCCGGCAGGAGTGAACTTGAAGAGATCGGGGGTCTGGTAGCCGCTCATCGCCGCGCCCGAACCGCCGGCAGGATCGGCGCCGAAGTCGCTGGCGGTATGCGAGCCCGAGGCGGTGTTGGCGCGCAGGTTCAAGCCGAACTGCTCGCTGCTCACGACGCTGGCCGCCTGGCTGGCCATCGCATCGACCGTATTGCTGCCGCTCGTGAGCGTCGCAGTCGGGATGTAGCTGATCACGTACCCGCTCGCGGCATTGCTGGCCGCGGTCATCGTGTGGGTGCAGTCCTTGGTCTCGGTCGGTGAAAAGTGCCCCAGGTCGCAGGTGGTCGCCCCAAGCGAGAAGCTGAGTACGGGCTCGGTCACCCCGGTGACCGTGAACGAGTCGTCGGACAGCTGGATCACGAACGCATCCCCTGCCCCACCCAAGGTCTGCTGCAGCCCCGTCGTCGGCAGGTCCGTCGAATCGGTGTAGCCGGTCAGGTACGGGTGGCCGTTCGGCCCCATATCGATGCCCAGGGCGTAGTCGACGCCGCTCCCGCCGAGGTAGGTGGTATACATCGCGTTACCGGCCGCGTTCAATTTGAAGGCTAGGATGTCGGAGCCGCCTGATAGGGTCGTCTGGTACGGCAAGACGAGCGGCAGGTTTGTGGAACTAGTGTATCCGACCACGTATGCCTCGCCGGCGCCGTTGACTGCGATCCCGATGCCCTCGTCGTCACCGGACCCGCCCAAGTAGGTGGAGTAGATGAGCCCGGTACCGTCGGTGTCCATCTTCGTCGCGAAGGCGTCGTAATCCCCTCCTGGGATGGGCTGGAATGCGGACTGCGTCGGGAAGTCGGATGACTTGGTGATCCCGGCGAGGTAGATACTGCCCCCGCTGTCGATGTCGATGCCGCGTCCGTAGTCGTCGAGGCTGCCGCCCAGGTAGGTGACGAAGTTCGCGCTGCCGCCCGGATTGAATTTGGCGACGAGGGCGTCTGAGAATCCTCCGCCATAGGTTGCCTGGTACGGGTTCGAGGTCGGCAGGTCGGTGGAGCTGGTGGCACCGATCACGTAGGCGCTGCCAGCACTGCTTACGGTAAGGTCGTAGCCGGTGTCGCCTGCGCTGCCGCCGAAGTAGGTTGCGTAGACGAGGGCTGTGCCGGCAGCGTTCAGCTCATACAGGTACCCGTCGTAAAACCCGCCGGACGAGGATTGCCACGCATTCACCGTCGGGAAGTCGGTAGAGCTCGTGTAGCCGGTTACGTAGATGTTGTTGCTGCCGTCGAGCGCGACCATACGCACCTTGTCGTCACCGGTAGCCCCCAGGTAGGTCGCGTAGGTGAGGCTCGAGCCCGCGGCGTTCAGCTTCGCGATGAACGTATCGTTCCCGGGGCCGCTTGCGTGGGTCGCTTGGTATGGGGAGACGGTCGGAAAATCAACTGACTGGGTGTCGCCGGCAACGTACGCGTTGCCGGCGCTGTCGATAGCGATGCCCAGCGCGGTGTCGGTCTCGCTTCCGCCCAAGTACGTTGCATAGGCGAAGCTGGTGCCGCCAGGGTTGATCTTGGCGACGAACGCGTCATACGTACCGTCGCCGTAGTCCGTACCGTCGCCGCCATACGTGCCTTGGTACGGTGCGACGGTCGGCAGGTCTGCCGAGGCGGTTCCTCCGGCAACGTACGCGTTGCCGCTACTGTCGGTCACGACCTTCCGGCCCATTTCGAGCGCCGAGCCGCCGAGGTATGTCGAGTACACGAGCGTCGGGTCGACCACGAGCGGCTTCGCGTGGTCGTAGGCACCTGTGACGGCGATGGTTGCCGTCGATCCCGCAAGGTCGAACCTGGATGCCACGGTACGCTGCTCGTGGTCGCCTCGCTGGTATGCTCTGGGCGCGTTCAGGCGGAGTTCGTTGCCGCCGGTTTTCAGCAGCAGGTTGCCGTCCGCATCCTGCGCAATGCTGTCCTGGCCGGTAAACGATACCGAGATCTGGTGGTAGTCAGCGCCGGGATTCACGATAAAGTCATGCTCGAGCGCTGAGCCGGTACCGTAATAGGCCAGGTCGATGCCCGGGTAGACGTTGTGGGCCAACAGCCTGCCGAAGTTCGGGATGCCGCTGCGCCATGCGCTCGGGTCGTTGCCGACGAAGTAGTTCGTGGTCGAGGCCAGCGCGTCTTCGCCGGTGAACGAAGCTGCTGCTGCCCCGTTGAGCGACATGGTGACCCGGGTGCCGCCGAGCGACGTCGTCGCATCGGTGCCGCTGAAGAGGGTGACGGCGTCGCCATGATGCGCCACGAACTCGATCGAGGGGTCAGCTTGCCCTTGGTTCGGCTCGAACGCGACACCGACCGTGGCGAGCGCATCGGCCGGGCGTTCTGCGGTCGCGGGCCGCGCTGGCGGCGTCAGCGGGGCAAGGTGCGAGGCTGTAACCGCCAGCATCGCGATGCCCGCGGTAACTCGGAGCGCTTGGCTGCGGGGTTGGTGGAAATGGTGCACGCGGCCTCCTTAGTAGCTCGCCACGATCGTGTACGTGATCGGCGTCGAATATGTGCCGGCATCGGTGAGGTAGTCGATGTTCGCGATGTACGACACCGTGTAGACGGTGGTGTTCGTCCCGGTAACCGCTTGGGCGATATCGTCGCCGCCCACAGCGAACTTGAACAAGTCCGGCAGGTTGTAGCCGGTCAGCGGACTACCGCTCCCGCCGCTGGCATCGGCGCCGAAGTTGCTGGCGGCGTGCGATCCCGAGGCGGTGTTGGCGCGCAGGTTGAACCCGAACTGCTCGCTGGTGAGCGCACTGGCGGCCTGGCTGGCCATGGCGGTGACCGTATTGGCGCCGCTCGTGAGCGTGGTTGTCGGGATATAGCTGATGACGTAACCGTTGGCCGCGTTCGTGCTGGCGCTCATGGTATGCGTACAGAACTTGGTCTGGGTCGGTGAGAACCTGCCCAAGTCACAGACCGTCGATCCGAGCGAGAATGAGAGCTGCGGGTCGAGCGTGCCGGTCACGGTGATGGCGGCGTCGTTGATCTGGGCGACGTACACGTCCGCCCCGCCACCGCCGTACGCCGGCTGGAACGCCTGGGCTGTCGGGAAATCTGC
>JAYRIO010000005.1:0-2458 GCA_041906745.1 Patescibacteria group bacterium | reverse complement strand
TCCCCGTCGACCGTGACCTCGGCCGCATCCAGGACCGTGCCGCGGTCGATCGTCTTGGCGTGTTTGGCGACCGACACGCTGACGGTGGCGCCGGTGCGGGTGGCGTCAAGGTGGAGGAGTTCGCTACTGCTCGACGATTGGTTGAGCTTGATGCTCCACGATCCCGGCAGCGAGGCCTTGAAGTAGTTGGTGTTCAATGAGGCCGTGCCGGTGGCCGTGTCCGCCGCGGGCGTACTGGTAGTTGGCGCAACCGACGAGTCGGTCGGCGCCGCGGTGCCGGTCTTCTGGTCGATCGCCGGTTGGATCTGGTCGCGGATGAACTGGCCGAGTACCGGGACGTACTTGAGCGGCTGGATGATGAGCGACAGGACGTAGAACGCCAGCGCCAGCCCGATGGTGGAGCCGATGCCGCTCAAGATCCCCTGCCAGATCGGTTTGGTCCACGAGCCCGACAGGCGGTTGGACTGCTCGACGGCACGGGCCAGCCGTTCGGTCGCTGCCTGGTTCCGTTCGGGCCTGTCCTCCGCTGGCGCTTTGGCTACTCCCATCGCAATGCCTTGATCGGGTCGAGCTTGGCGGCCCGGTAGGCGGGCGCGATGCCGAAGACCAGGCCGACCACCGTGCCGACGCCCACCGCCATCGCCACTGCCTGTGCGGTCACGACCGGCTCGAGCGTCGAGAACTGGGCGATCAGCCTGGTGGCGCCGTAGCTGGCGGCCACCGCCAGGGCGGCGCCCAGGCAGGACAGGATCACGGACTCGACCAGGAACTGCAGGAGGATCGCGCCCGTGGTGGCGCCGACCGCTTTGCGGATGCCGATTTCTTTCGTGCGCTCGGTGACCGAGACGAGCATGATGTTCATGATGCCGACGCCGGCGACCAAGAGCGAGATCGCGGCGATCCCCGAGATCGCGGCGGTCAGCAGCGTCAGTACGGTGTTGACGACCCCGACGACGTCGTCGGGCGACAGGACGCTGAAGTCGTCCTCGCTGTGGCGGACAAGGAGCGCCGACTTGATCGTGTCCTTGTACTTCTTGGCGTCGACGCCGTCCTTGATCCGTACGATCATGCGGAAGATCTTGTCGCCGCCGGCGAGGTCGTTGCTCGTGCCGTGGGGGATCAGGGTCATCGAGCCCAGGTCCCCGCCCAGGAGTGAGCTGCTCTCGCTCACCTTGGTCACCCCGACGACCGTAAAGTCATCTTTTCCGACCGTGAGCGTTGTGCCGACGGGATCCTCGTCGCCGTAGAGCGCGGTGGCGACCGAGGGGCCCAGTACGACCACCTTGCTGCGGCGCTCGTCGTCGTCAGGCGTGAGGAACCGGCCCTTGTCGAGCTTGATCACGTTGTACAGGTCGAGGAAATTCGGCGTGACGCCGATGAGCAGCGCGCCCGGCGCCGTCTTGGTGCCGTTGCGGATCACGCCGCCTACCAACGACATCTCGGCGACGTCGCGTACGCTCGGCAACGCGGCCAGGTCGGCGGCGTCCTCGGGTTTCAAGACATCGCCCGACAGCACGCTGGTGCTGAGGTTGCCGCCCTCGAGCTTGCCCGGAAGAATGGTGAGGACATTCGATCCCAGGCTGGTGATCTCGTGCTCCACGTCCTGGCGCAGGCCCTCGCCGAGCGCCATGAACATGACGACCGACCCGACTCCGATAATGATGCCGAGCATGGTCAGGAACGACCGGGTCTTGTTGCCCAGGATCGAGCTGAAGGCGATCCGTACCGCTTCGAGTATCATTGCAGCCTCCCGTCTTTCATCTCGATCACCTGGTGGGCGAGCTTGGCGATGCCGTGGTCATGAGTGACGATCACGATCGTCTGGCCGTCGCGGTTGAGGTTTTGCAAGAGGTCAAGGATGAGCTGGCCGTTCTGGCTGTCGAGGTTGCCGGTGGGCTCGTCGGCCAGCAGGACCTTGGGCGAGTTGATGAGCGAGCGCGCGATCGCAACGCGTTGCTGCTCGCCGCCCGACAGCTGGTTCGGCCGGTGGTGCAGCCGGTGTGCCAGGCCGACTGATTTCAGGAGGTAGGCGGCGTGCTCGCGCCGGCCGGGCAGCCGGGTGTAGATCGCGGGCATGGCTACGTTGTCGAGCGCGCTCTGGCGCGACAGCAGGTTGAACTGCTGGAAGATGAAGCCCAATTTTTCCCGCCGCAGCCGTGCGCGGTCGTTGTCGTCGGTGAGGTCGTTCGTCAGGACACCGTCGAGCCAGTACTTGCCGCCCGTGGGCTGGTCGAGGAGGCCGACCAGGTTGAGGATCGTGCTCTTGCCCGAGCCGCTCGGGCCGATGATGGCCGTGATCGAGCCGGGCGCGATGCCGAAGGACACACCTTGGACGGCGTGCGTCTTGGCGCTGCCGGTGCCGTAGGTCTTGCTGACGTCCTCGAACTTGATAACCGGTGGCGGGGTAGGCAGTGGAAGGGTCATCGCTGCACCTCGCGCGTTGCGGTAATGGTCCAGC
>JAYRIO010000004.1:0-2662 GCA_041906745.1 Patescibacteria group bacterium | reverse complement strand
GTTCCCCTTCACGCAGCTCAGTTGGATTTCGCTCCCGAACTACAGCTCGCTCGCACGCCCGGCCCAGTCCTAAGGCATGTTCGTCGACGTCGTGCCGGACGAGCCGGTCCGACAGCCGCTCACGTACCGCACCACGCCCGATACCCTTCCCTACCTGCGCGTCGGCAGCTTGGTCGGCATCCCGTTCGGTCCGAAACAGGTGTTCGGGATTATTACCCGACTGCGCCGGCGTGCGCCGCGCGACCTTGCCCGCCTCAAACCCATCGGAGCCGTGTACGCGCCGTCCTGGGCTCCTGAACCGACCTTGCGGCTGGCCCAAGCATTGGCCGACTACACGCACGAACCGCTCGGCACCTGCTTGTTCCGCCTGCTGCCGCCGCCGGGCAAGCAGCTGGCCGCTTGGCAAACGCTTGAGACCGCCACGGCACGTGACGGCGCCGTCGGGATGCAGCGGCTGCACGCCTGCGGACCGCGGAGTGCCCGCATGGACGCCTACGTCACGCTCGTAAGGAACGCCGCCCGGACTGGTCGCCAGGCGCTCATTGCCCTGCCCACAGCGCATGCGGCGGACATCGCCGGGCGTCTGACGGCGGCAGGGTTGCGCGTCGGTCTGGTAAGCGGCCAAGACTCGCCGACGACGCAGCACCGTACCGCCTTGGCAGCCCGGCTCGGAGACCTGGACGTCCTTGTCGGCACCCGCCACGTCATCGGGTGGCCGATGCGGTCGTTGGGCGTACTGGTTGCTGACGACGTAACGAACCGCGGCCACGCCGACGACCAGCGGCCGTACGCCGACACGGCGACGATCGCGGTACTCCGTGCCGCGGCGGAACCCTGCCGCGTGGTCCTTGGCACCGCGTTGCCTACGCTGGGCATGGCGCGCGCCGAACAGACCGGAGCGGCCAAGCGGATCAGCCTGGCCCCGGCACCTAGGACGATCACGGTCGCCCACACACCCCGTACCGGCGTGGTCGTGCCGAGGATCGCGGCGCTCATCGACCAGCAGGCAAGCCGGGACTTGCCAGTCGCCGTCATTGCGCCGCGTAGCGGCATCGGTGGCGCGCTCGATTGCCGGTCTTGCGGGTGGCGACTCACCTGCGCGCACTGCGGACAAGACGTGCAGCTGCACGAGCCGTCCCAGCCAGCGACCTGCTACGACTGCCAGCTTGCAACCGCGCAACCTACCAGCTGCCCCGCCTGCGGCTCCCACGACTTGGCGCAGACCGGTATCGGCGAACTCAGCGTCCGCCAACGGCTCGCCGCCGAACTCGGGACGCTGCCGCCGTGGCTGGTTGTCGGCACCGAGCAACTCCTGGAGCAGCCGCAACGGTACCGTGCGGTCGTATTCGTCCACGCCGACAGCCCGATGTTGTCGCCGGACTTGGACCGTCCATACCTGTTCGGCCGTGCGATCGTGGAAGCGAGCGCGCTCGCGGACGATGTCATCGTGCAGACGCGCCAGCCCGACCACCCGTTCTGGGGGATGCTGGCCGCCGACAACGGCCGGACGGTCATGACCAGCTTGCAGCGCCGGAAGGCCCACGGCCTGCCGCCCTTCCAGCGCCAGGCGCAGCTGTCGCTCCCCCGCAGCGCCGACGGCGTCGCGCTCCATCCTGACTGCATCGTCGTGCGGCGCTGGCACCAGGACAAGCGTGGTATCATGGACCTACGTATCCCAACCGAACGATACGACGAGCGCATCCGCGACATTCTGGGCGCCAACCCTCGGGGACGCGTCAAGACGGACTCTATCCTCCACCACGCATGACCATCGCTTTCGTCACTGAAACCTACCACCCCACTATCAACGGCGTCGTCAACGCGATCGACGGCCTGGCCGACGCGCTCCAGCGCCGCGGACACCGCGTACGGATCATCACGCCGGCGCATCCGGGCGTCCGCCTGCAGTCGCCGCTGGTGCACCACGTCCCAGCGCTCCCCTTTCCCGGCGGATCGGGCTACCAGCTCGCGTTCCCGCGGTTTTCCGACGCGCACCGGATCCTGCGGGAGGCGGACATCATCCACACCCACCACCCGTTCACGATGGGCACCTGGGCGCAACGGATCGCCGCCGAGGCAGGCAAGCCACTCGTCTTCACGAACCATACCCAATACCTGCGGTACCTCCACCATGTGCCCCTCCCCGGCACGTTGATCCGCCAACCGCTGTCATCGTACCTGTCCGGGTTCGCGAACCGCTCCACGGTCGTCGTGGCACCGGCCGAGCAAACCGCGCAGGCGATCCGGAGCGCCGGCGTCACCACGCCCGTCCACGTGGTCCCGAACGGGATCGACGTCGACCGGTTCCGCACCGGGAACAGGGCCGGGATCCGGAGCTCGCTTGGGATCAGCGCCGATACCGCGGTCCTGCTCTTCGTCGGACGCCTGAGCGAAGAGAAAAACGTCTCGCTGCTGCTCCGGATGCTGCAACGGCTTGACCCGCCGACCACGTTGCTGCTGGCCGGCGACGGACCGCAACGGGAGGCATTGGCAGCCCTTGCCGAGGAACTGGGCATACAGGACCGGGTACGGTTCCTTGGAATGGTTGAGTACGCCGAGCTGCCCGACGTCTACGCCGCGGCTGACGTCTTCGTCTCGGCCTCGACGTCCGAAGTGCACCCGCTGACGGTATTGGAAGCGCAGGCGGCCGGCCTGCCAGCCG
>JAYRIO010000003.1:0-2867 GCA_041906745.1 Patescibacteria group bacterium | reverse complement strand
GCGTAGTAGTGGATCGGCAGGTCGATCACCTTGCTGACCACGTCCATGAGTACCTGCGGGCCGGTGCCCGGCTCCTTGCTTTCCCCGTAGGAGTGGGCGCTGTTAATTTTGCTGGTGCCGCCATTGGGCAACGTGACCCGGAGGTCGCGCGGGATCGACATCATCGCGAGCTTCTTGTTGACCGGGTCGATACTGGCCACGATGATCGTATCAGCCAAGGTGCCGCCCGGATGGCCTGCGCCGCCGATACCGATAAGCAGGATGTTAATCCGGCCGTCGCCCTCGCCCTTGAGCTGTTCGGGCTGCACGGCCTGGCCGAAGTACTTGAGGAACGGCGAGCTCCCTGTCGTCGGGTCGCTCACCTTCTGGTAGGTGGCGTAGGCGGTCACGCCCAGCCATGCGAGGCCGGCCAGGACCAACGCCAGGACAAGCCACAACCCCAGCTTCAAGCGCTTGGTCGCCGTGGCAGGCGGGCTCTTTCGGGTTCGGAACCGATCAAGCTGCTTGCCGTGCCGTGACGGGGTGCCGTCAGCATCAGCAGGAGTACTTGCCGGA
Organism: Patescibacteria group bacterium; assembly: GCA_041906745.1. Classification (GTDB taxonomy): domain Bacteria; phylum Patescibacteriota; class UBA1384; order JACPKC01; family JACPKC01; genus JBBUCD01. The sequence continues at coordinate 2,312 of JAYRIO010000003.1, read as the reverse complement.
GGGATGATATCCGTCATGTGAGAGTGAAGTATACCACAGGCAGTGCCGGAGCGGGAGCGTCGGCCCCTAGGCCACCAGGCCGAGGACCGTTGCGTGCGGCGCGTCGCGGAGCGAGTCCACCGGCAGGATGGTGAACGGTTTGCCGGCATACCAGGCGGTAGTGTGCAGGATCGTCGAGACTACCCGGACCGAGGTATGGCTGTGCGGCACGGCGAGCGTATAGTAGGCATCGAACGCGCCCCAGCCGGATCCGGCGTCATGGAGCACCGAACCGATCACTGCCCGCTCGTTCCTCAGTTTGGCCGGCGCCGGCAGGTACCGGTCGAGTTGGACCGTTCCGTCGGCAACAACCAGCACCCGCACGCCGTCACGGTCGGCGCCAGCGATGAGCGCCGTCACGACTGCCGCCAGTCGAACCGCACAGTCCGGACTCCTTGGCGGTCCGCCGACAGTCGCACCAGCACGTCGGCGGTGGCGACAAGACCCGGGACGTGGTCGATCCACTCGATCACCGACAAGCCGTGCGGGTCGTCGGGGAGCAGGTCGAGCGAAGACAGCTGGGTATCGGATGACAGGCGGTACAGGTCAAGGTGGTGCAGGTGGTGCAAGCCCTGGACGGCGGCCGGGATGTCGTAGACCTGATGGTACACATAGGTAGGCGAGATCACCTCGTCATGGATGCCGAATGAGCGGGCAAGCGCTTTCGTGAACGCGGTTTTCCCTGCTCCCAAGGGGCCGACCAGACCGACGCGCATGCCCGGCCGAAGCTGCTGCGCGAACGCGTCAGCGATCCGCTGCAGGTCGGCTAGGGTTGCTGCTTGAGTCGTAGGTGAATCCATACTGCGTCTCCCGCGAGTGCCGCCATGCCGGCCAGTGACAGGACGAGTGTGATCAGGCTGGCGCGCGCCAACGGATCCCAGTCGCGTACGGTCCGAGCGCCCAGGACGCTGGGCGACGGCGCAGCACGCGTGTCCGCTTCGCCGTCGTCGCCAGCCGCTGCGGCGGCGGTGCCATCCTGCGCCTCTTCCGCGACCACGTCAACGTGGGCAGCTGCCTGGCCCTCACCGGTTGGCGCCTCATCGGCCGCGGACTGCGGGCCTGCACGAGGCGATGCGTCCGGATCGGCGCGCGACGCGACCTGGACCGCCCCACCGTCGAGCACGCGCAGATCTAAGGGATCGAGCGAGACGACCAAGCCGGTCACCGTCGCCGTATCGCCGTCGGTGAACTGCGGGAGCGCGACGCCTTGCCGGCGGGTCAAGCGGAAGACGGCCGGTCCGGTCCGCAGCTCCGTCACTCCTTTGGCAGGATGGACCGTGCCTGATACGCGAAGCAGCTGGTAGAGCTGCGGGTGGTCGTCTGCACCGAACGGCAAGGGCGCATACGGTTGGTGCCGGGCAAGCACCACGACGTCGTCGGCCTTTGCCAGGAGCAGCCGTGGCGTGGCAGCACGCGACACCTTGGCGGTCACCTCGACGACATCACCCTGTGCGACAGCGATACCGCCCTCGGGCAGGCTGAGTTCAATGCTGAACCGCCCATCGGCCAGAATAAGCGCGCCGGTTTTGTAGGATTCCTCGGGGACGGAGACCGTGGCCTGCACGCGGACCGAACCGGTCAGATGCGACTCGATGACGGCTTGGATCGAGGCGGACGGCGCCGAGGTGTCCGCAGGCGGAGCGGCCGGTTGCGGCGGGTCGGATACTGGAGCCGGCGCTGGCGCCATCCGGCCCGACGCGGCCGGGCTGCCCTGCTGCGTGCCGTCGCCATCCAAGCCGGTATGGGCCGCAGCGGACCGCCACGATCCTGGGAGACTTCCCGGGCCGAGCGGCGACAGGATCCGCTCCATGCTCGCCACGGGATCAGCTGATCCGGCTGCGGGCGCCGACCCGTTGCCGACGCGATCGGCCACCGCGCCGGTGGCCGTACGGAGCTCAAGCCCCAGCGCCGAATTACTTAGGCTGATCGAGCTCGCCACGACGTCGGGCTGCACGGCCAGCGTCGAGACCCCGCCCGAAAAGGCGTAGTCCGGCCCGTTATTGGCGAGCAAGAAAAAGCCGTGCGCCGGGATCGTGCCGCTCCCGACCGCGGCCAGTTGCTTCGGCTCGCCCGCGACGGTCCAGAGCGACCACCCCGACAGGTCGATGTCCGCATCGGTCAGGTTCGCGAGCTCGACCCATTCGTCCGCCGTCGAGGCATGCGACCCGGCCCAATCGACCTCGCTCACGACTACGGCCGGCGGGATGTCGTCGGCAGCCGACGGGGCCGGCGGAGCAAGCAGCGCTGCCAGCAGCCCGAGCACCAGCACCCCG
>JAYRIO010000002.1:0-3900 GCA_041906745.1 Patescibacteria group bacterium | reverse complement strand
CGAGCACGGAAAAGCGACGGGAATCCGTCGCATCTTCCTGCGCCAGTAGTTACTGCAGCTGTAGTGACTGGTCCGACAGCTGGTCGGCCGAGAAGTCGTTGTCGTCGACACTGTTCATCGTGTCGTCGATTGCCTTGATGTCGGCGTCGATATCAAGCGATCCATTGGTGGCGGCCGTAGTATTCGGTGTGCCGGGCGTGGCGGTGTGTAAGCCGTCAGCCGGCCGGACGCCCGTGGTTTGCAGCGTGTTGTCAGTGGTAGTCGGCGCCTTGCTGCCATTCCGGACTGCCCAGGCGATCCCGGCGATGACGATGATACCGACAATGATCCAAAGCACCGGCCGTTTCATTGGACCTCCCCGCTGGTGGTTGGTGTCTGCGATTTGAGTGCGAGCAGGTCAGGCTTGACCGTGTTCAGCCAATAGCTGCGCGCATCGACCGCCGCCGTGCGCACTGCCAACAGCTTCGTCCGGGCCGTCTCAAGCGAGGTAAGGAACGCGCCGTTCGAGTTACCGCACTCGAAGTTTTGTGTTGCCTTGAGCGCGTCCAGGTGGTCGTTGAAGGCGGTCCCGAAGGCAAGAATCTTAGTGTTCCAGGTCGCGAGGTCAGCCTCAAGCTTCGCCGTGTCGTAGCCCTTTTCCTTGAGTTTGGTGACAAGGCTCGAGTACCGGTCCTTGCCGCGTTGGTAGGCGGCTTGGTGCCGCGTTTTCGCGTTCGTCAGCATCGTGATCCGGTTGGCAATCCGCGTCTCGGCGTTGGCGCACACCGCCTTGGTCACTGCCGCCAGTCGCGTGCCGTCAACCGCTTCGACTGCGAGGGGTACAGCACTCACCGTAACTGCTATGCCAAGTAGGACAGGTACGAGTCGATGCCGCATGGACAACTCCTTTGTGTAGGTATTGTACCCGTCCCGCGCTCGAGTTCAAATTTCCTTGCGTTTCCTGGGTAGTTCCGTATGGTGGTGCAAGTTTACAAGAAGGGAATACTGCAACCATGAACCTTGCTTCGCACGCGGTGAGTCAGCCGCGGTTGACCGCCCGCCCTGTGGAGGAAACCCTCGAGACGCTCCTGGATTTCCAGTACCGGCACGACCAGGTGTTTCACCCGGAAATTCTCCTCATGACGAAATGGGATCAGGCGGTACACTGCCTTGCCCACTTGTATAAAGTGAATGGCCGGATCGCCGATCTCGCCGACAAGATGGACCACCAGGCCGAGCGGCATGTAGCCGGCGGCATCGTCGACGAGTTGGCGCAGCGCCGCATCCCCGACCTCTTGATCTTCTCGCTCAAGCTCATGAAGCTGTTCGACGTGTCTGCCGAAGCCGCCTTCCTGGCGCGCATGGCCAGCGTAGAACGGCGGCGCATGACGACCGGATCGTTCCGCGACCAGGCCCACTTCACCCCGCTGCCTGCCGAGCGGAACCTTGCGGCTTGGCAGTGGTACCAACGCGAGCATGACCAGTACTTTCACCGCGAGGTTGTGCGGTGGAAGCGACGACGGCACCTGAAACACATCTGTCTGCACGTCTGCAAGGTCGGGGGAGTGCTGGGCGACTGGACAGACAAAGAGAAACACCAAGAACTGGACGCTGCTGTCGCCGTCGAGCAGGAGCTGACGGAGCGGCGGCTGCCCGACCTGCTGATCTACGCGCTCATTCTGGCCTATCTCTTTCGACTTGACCTATCCAAAGCATACTTCGCTCGGATTGAGCAGGTCGAACGCGAGGGAATACGCTAGTGACACAGCAAAACCACCGTCATCGGTGGTTTTTTCTTGGCGCCCTTGGTAGGAATTGAACCTACAACCTTTCCCTTAGGACGGGACTGCTCTATCCGTTGAGCTACAAGGGCCTGCTCGGTAGATTCTAGGCGGCAAACCTGGTAAAGTAAACGCGTCAGCACGGGGATTGGCGCAGTTGGTAGCGCGCAGCATTCGGGTTGCTGAGGCCGCCGGTTCGAGTCCGGCATCCCCGACCATTTGCACCTTGGTATACTACATTTATGGCATCCGTACCGACGCAGCGCATCGATATCTCCACCTTCACCATCGCGAAGTTTTTTTTGGTGCCGATCATGCTCTGGCTCGCGTGGATGCTGCGGGATATCCTCGCGCTGCTGTTCCTCGTCCTTATCATCGTGGCGGCGCTCGTGCCCGCGATCCGCTACCTCGAAACACAGGGCGTGCCGCGTACCGGGGCGGTGGCGTTGCTGTACGCCACGGGCGTGCTCTTCTTGATCGTGCTGTTTTCCATGATCGTGCCGCCGCTTATCGTGCAGGTGCGGGCGTTCGTCATCGATTTCCCGTCGATCGTCTCGAAAGTGAACCCGCTCTACCAGCTCTTGGTGCAAAATAACGGCCAGCAGATCCTGAATTCTCTCAGTAGCAGCCTGGGCAACGTCACCGAAGGCGTGTTCGCGGCCACCGTGAGCTTCTTCGGCGGGGCGGCGGCGCTCGTCACGGCGCTCGTCCTGAGCTTCTATCTCCTCGTCGATGCCAGGAAGGCGTCCGACTCGCTCCTGCCGTTGGTGCCGCAGGCGCACCGCGAGTTCGTGATCGAGCTCATGCAGCAGACCGGCGAAAAGCTCGGTGCCTGGCTGCGCGGCCAGCTGATCCTGAGCCTCATTATCGGTACGATCGTCTTCCTCGGCCTGTCCGTCCTGCACGTCCAGTTTTCGCTCACGCTGGGCGTCCTGGCCGGGCTGCTCGAGATCATCCCGTTCGTCGGACCGGTCGCGGCGGCCTTCGCAGCCATCTTCGTCGCCTATGCCTCCGGGACGTGGCAGCTCGCCCTGGTCGTCGCCGCCTTCTATTTGGTCGTCCAGCAGCTTGAGGGGCATATCCTTGTGCCAAAGGTGATGGAGAGCGCTGTCGGCCTATCGCCGGTGATCGTCGTGATCGCCTTGGCGATCGGCGCCAAGCTCGGCGGCATTACGGGCGCCATCCTGGCCGTTCCTGCAGCTGCCGCGCTGTCGGTTGTTATCCGCGACGTGCAAAAGCTGCGGACAGGCCGGCGGCCGGCCTAGTCGTTGTCACGGGGTCGGATTCTCGGTATACTCACGGCCAATATGGGCAGTTAGCTCAGTGGTAGAGCGCTTCCTTGACATGGAAGAGGTCAGAGGTTCAATCCCTCTACTGCCCACCAGCCACGACGCGCCACGCGTCTTTTTTTATGCCTTGAAACGCTTCATTGCTTTTTGCGCTTCGAGCAGTCCCGCGAGCAGGATTCCCGCCACAATGACGCTCCCTGCTTGCCCGATCCCGATCGGGGCCGTGTGGAACACGCGCTGCAGGCCCGGCACGACCGCGATGAGCCCTGTGAGCGCCAAGCTGAGCCCGATGAGCCAGAGCAGCCGTGGATTCTTACTCCAGGACACGATGCGGAGCGGTTTCGTGAGCGAGCGCGCCATCGCGAGCACGATCAAATGCAGCAGGGCCATGCCGAGGAAGACAGTAGTCCGGGCCACTGGGAGCGAGCCGGTCGTTTGCAGGGCCAGGGCGTACATCCACCACGACAAGGCGGTGATCGCGACCGATACGACTAGGGCACGCCTGACCAACGAGTCGGTCAGTAGGAACGTCCCGGTGCCGTCCTGTTTGCTGTGCAGCGGCTCGAACAGTAACCCGCTTACGGCGATGCCGTCGGTGATGATGTTGATCCACAAGATCTGGGTCGGCAGGAGCGGTAGCGGCAGCCCGGCGGCCAGCGTTACCGTGAGTAGGAACAGTTCGCTCAGATTGGTGCAGGCAAGATACCAGACGGCCCGCCGCAAGGTGCCAAGCACGCGCCGCCCTTCTTGGATTGCGACCGGCAATGCCGAAAAGTCATTGTCGAGCAGCACCATGTCCGCCACGTTCTGGGCGAAATCGGTCGCGCCGCTGCCCATGGCAATGCCGATGT
>JAYRIO010000001.1:0-1817 GCA_041906745.1 Patescibacteria group bacterium | reverse complement strand
TGCCTGGTACGGGTCTTGTGTCGGGAAGTCGGTCGAATCGGTCTGGCCGGTGACGTAGGCGTTCCCAGTGGCATCCACGGCGATGCTGTTGATCTGGTCGTTCGCGCCGCCGCCGCCGAGGTAGGTGGAGTACACGAATGCCGCGCCGGTCGGATCGAACTTGGTAATGAACCCGTCGGCGCTGGTGGCCATCGATCCCTGGTACGGCGACGAGACGGGAAAGTTCGACGAGGTGGTCTGCCCGACGACGTAGGCGTTCCCGTTCCGGTCGACGGTGACGGCGTAGCCGGTGTCGGTGCCCGAGCCGCCAAGATGCGACGAGTACACCAGGAAGAGCGGGTCGATGACCAAGGGCCTGGTGTGGTCATAGTCGCCGGCCAGTGCGATCCGCACGGTCTCCCCGTCCACGGCAAAGGATGACGAGATCGCACGTCGTCCGGCAGCGGTTTCCTGGTAGGTCGAGGGGGCTTGCAGCATAAACCCGTGCTCCGGCGTGCCGAAGACAAGGTTGCCCTGGGTATCGGTCGACGGACTGCCCTGTCCGGTGAACGTGAGGCCGATCGCGCGGTAGTCGCCGCCCGGACCCACGATAAAGTCGTGCTCCAGATGGCTGTTGGTGCCGTAATACGCCATGTCGATCCCCGGATACACGTTCTGGGCGACGATCTTGCCGAAGGTGGCGATGTCGTGCTGCCACTTGGCGTGGTCGTTGCCGACCAGGTAGTTGGTCGTTCCGGTGAGTGCGCCCGTGCCTGCGAACGAGGCAGCCTGGGCATCAACCAGTGACATCGTGATCGACTCACCATCGGCTACGGTTGTGGTGCCGGTGTTCGTGATGTAGGTTGTCGCCTGCCCTTGGTGCGCCACATACTGCACGCCACTGGGTGCCTGACCCACGTTGGGCTCGAACGCCAGTGGTAACTGCGCGTACGCGTCCTTGGCGTCCGATTGCGTGGACTTTTGTAATTCGAGCCGAGGCCACGTGTCGGCAACCAGGAGGCACAGGAGGACGATCAGGAGTGAGGCGAGGGGCTTGCGCATAGGTGCTCCTAGAAGCTGGCGGTAATGATGTAGATCATGCCGACCGCGTAGTAGCCGCTTGGGGTCTGCGGGGCAACGTTCGCGATGAAGCTGGCTGTGTACGTGGTAGTGGCACTCGCGCCCGGCGTATAGGCGAGCGGCGTGCTGACGGCGGGCAGGTTGTCCGGCTTGAAGGTAAAGAGGTTCGACGTGCCGTAGTCCGAGTAGGCGGCGCCGGTCCCGCCCGAAGGGTCGGCGCCAAAATCGGTCGAGGTGTGCGAGACGGCAGCAGTGTTGGCCGCCAAGTTCATGCCGAACTGCTCGGTGCCCGTCGTGCTGGCGGTCGGCGTTGCCAAGGAATCGATCTCGCCGAGCGGGCCGAGCAGTCCGGTCGTGTACCGGTAGCTGATCACGTAGCCGCTCGGCGAGTTGGTGGAGGCGTCCATTGTGTGCGTGCAGAAACTGGTACTTGCCGGCGAGAACACGCCCAGGTAGCAGTTGGGGCTGCTCACCGAGAACGACAGCGTGGGATTAATCGTACCGGTGGGCACGACGCCAGTGACGTTGACGGTGTGGTCGGACAGGTGGGCGATGAAGATGTCTTGGCCAACATTCGACGCTTGGTAGGCGTTTACGATCGGGAAGTCGGTCGACCCGGTATAGCCTGTCAGGTAGACGTCCCCGTCAAGCCGCAGCGCCAGTCCCAGGCCGGCGTCGCTGCCGTTGCCACCGAAGTACGTCGAGTACGTTAGCGCGCTGCCGGCGCTGTTCAATGCCGTGACGAAGGCGTCGAATCC